>DAOVKX010000074.1 GCA_030631505.1 Candidatus Nanohaloarchaea archaeon | reverse complement strand
GTTCGGGCTGGGCAGGGCAAGATTCCGAAGCATAATGCGGTTCAGGAAAAGGAACTGGAGACGGGGAAAAATAGATACTTAGGTGGCTTGTCATGATTGAAAGAGTTTATACTATTCCTTTAAGAGATGCGTGGAAGGTCTCAAGAAGAAAACGAGCAAAAAAGGCAATGAAAATAATAAAAGAATACGTTGCAAAGCACATGAAATCAGAAATTGTCAAAGTTGGCTTAGGGTTAAATCATGCTGTCTGGCAGAGAGGGAAAAGGAACCCTCCAAGAAAAGTCAAGGTTCAGGTTTTAACTGATGAAAAGACAAAAGAAAAAACTGTCTGGGTGGAACTTGCAGACGTAAAATTCGATATTCCAACGCCAAAAGTAAAAGAAAAGGCAGAAGCGCCAAAGGAAGAAGAGAAAAAGCAAGAGCCAAAAGTAAAAGAGGCCGAAACAAAAGAGCAGGGTAAAAAAGAAACTGCATCCACAGGAACTGAAAAGATAAAGAAAAAATCTGAAAAAGAGAAATCAACTGAAAAAAAGGAAGAAAAACCCAAAGAATCCACTCAAAAACTTTCTGAAGAAATGGAAACAAAAAAAGAGCATGAGACAGCGGCTAAATCCGGAGAAAAAGAAATGAAAAAAGGCGCGGATGAAAAAGCAACTGAAACTGAAAAGAAGGAAGTTCCAAAAGAAACAAAATCCCAGAAAAAAGAGAAACCTGCTGAAAAATAAAAAAAATCGCCTGAAATTCACTATCCAAGTATTATGTGGATTTTCAACCGGCGATTTTTAGTCTTCCCAAGTGAATTATATCTGCAGCAAGCTGCGGGGTATTAAACCCACTTGGGAATAAACCTAACTTAATAAAAATCAATTCCCTATTTTATTCTGTTAAGTAAATTGATTAGTTTCAATTGGTGAGCAATTTGAAGATTGCGGGATTACATCCCTGATTTTCAAATGAGTAGTTGGTGATACATTTGAAAATTAAAAAAGCAGAATTTGAAGGAAGCCCGAACATTGGTCTTTTCGGGCTGGCAACTGACAAATACATAGTAATACCTGAAGGGCTGAACAAAGAAAATGAATTAAGCAAGAAAGTTATCAACACAAAGGCTGCAAGAACTGATTTGATTGGCGTGTTTCTGGCCGGCAATTCCAATGCTCTTTTGCTCCCGAAAATAATCGAGGATCTGGAATTAAGAAGATTAAAGGGGCAGGCAAAAAAATTAAACATAAAGCTGAAAATAATTGATTCAAAGTATACGGCGCTTGGGAACATGATTTTATGCAATGACAAGGGGTGCATTGCAAGCCCTAAATTAAAAAATCACTTTGAGGAAATTGAAAGCGCATTAGAGGTTAAAGTCACAGAAGGAAAACTGCTGGGCGTTGATATAGTCGGTTCGGTCTGCATAGCTACGAACAAGGGCTTTTTGCTGAATATCGATGCAGAAGAGGAAGAATTTAAATTTGTAAAAAAACAATTAAAGGTTGAAGGTGACATTGGCACTGTGAATTTCGGCAGCCCTTTTGTAAAAAGCGGGCTGATAGCGAACTCAAAGGGCGTCATTATCGGCAATCAGACAACAGGACCTGAAATTGCGCGGATAACTGAAGCTTTGGGATTTTTGTGATGATTTATTTGTATTTAGGAGTAAAAACAGAAAAAATTAAATGGTGAAAGAAAATGAAAGAAAATGAAAAAGAAGTTCAAAGAAAATTCATGGAAATGGAAATTTTAAAACAGCAGCTACAGGCGCTGGATATGAAGAGAATGGAAATTTCAAAGAAAATCGTTGACATGGAAACAACAAAAATGGGTTTAGACGGCATGAGCGGGTTAGAGAAAGACAACGAAACTATGGTTGCGGTTGGCGAAGGTGTCTTTGCCATGGCGCAGATAAAGGAAACAGACAAAGTCATAGTGAATGTGGGCGCAAACCTTGCCGTTAAAAAACCAGTCTCAGAAGTCAAAAAACTCATCAGCGAAGAAAAAGACAAATTAATTGAAGTTCTGACCGAGTCTGAAAAGGAGTTCGGCAGGTTAAATGAAGAGGCGCAGAGTAAGAACATGGAACTGCAAAAAATGCTCCAGGAAGCGAAGGAAACAAAGTGATTGTATGTTTGGCCTGCTCAGGAAAAAAATCAGGAAAGTAGTTGACGATATTTCTGAGAAGATAGGCAAAGAACAAACTGAAAAGGACACAGGAGATGGGAGAAACAAAGCGCCTTATTCTGACTTAGAAAATCCCCCTGCCCCAGACAAGCTGAAAGAAGACATACCCGAACTTCCTGAAAAGCTTAGGATAAAGACCGAGCTAAAGCCGCCAATGCCTCAAAAAACTGAGAAAAAAGAAGAAAAGGGCGGTATTTTTTCTGCTTTAACAAAGAGCATAACCAAGAAAAAATTATCAGGCGAATTTTTAGATGATGTTTTGTGGGAGCTTGAGATTGCCCTGCTTGAAAACAACGTTGCAGTTGAAGTAACTGAGAAAATCAAAGAGGATATTAAAAACCATCTTATGGATAAATCTGTTGGCAGAGCTCAGGCGAAGGAAATAATAGAAAAAACAATGGAAAAAACAATAAGGGATATATTAGGCCAGGAAAAAACAGACATTAAAAAAATCATAAAAGACAGAAAAAAAAACAAAGAACCTGCATTGTTTTTGTTCATCGGGTTCAATGGCTCAGGCAAAACGACAAGTGTTGCAAAACTGGCAAAGTTTCTGCAAAAGAAAAATTATTCTGTCGTTCTTGCTGCTGCTGACACGTTCAGGGCTGCGGCAATAGAACAACTGGAACGGCATGGAGATAATTTGGGTATTACAGTGGTAAAACAATCTTACGGTTCAGACCCTGCAGCAGTGATTTTTGATGCGATGAAGCATGCAAAAGCGAAGGGCATAGACGTTGTTCTGGCAGACACTGCAGGACGAGTACACACAGACAAAAACCTGATTTATGAACTGAAAAAAATAGTAAAGGTAAACAAGCCTGATTTAAGCATCCTGACAGTTGAGTCAATGGCAGGCAACGACGTAGTTGAGCAGGCAAGGATATTTAACGAGGCAGGAATAGACTGTGTAATTTTAAGCAAATGGGATGTTGACAAAAAAGGCGGCTCGGCGCTTTCACTAACTTATACATTGAAGAAACCGATTTTATTTTTAGGCACAGGCCAGGATTACAATGATTTTAAAGAATTCAATGTTGATGAAGCTATTATGAATATAATATGATTATTTTATTTCTGGTGGAATTTCAATTTATAGAATTCTCTTAACTCTCCAGCAGCTTGTTTTTCATTCTCTCCATGAACAGTTGATTTTATATCAAACTAATTAAGCAGTCATGCTAATCTCCCTGGTCAAATACTTTATCTGCATATTAGTTTAATAGTAGTTAGCCGACATACTCGCTTCGGTGGAAGTTTATTAAATGAATCTTGCTAATAATTTAGTATGAAACTAGAAAACAAATTTCTTATCGCTATAATCCTTATTTTTGCCTCAGTATCTGCGTCCATACTCCAATATGGGTTAAATAATATTTGGCTCAAATTTATAATATTTATCCTACTTTTTGTGGCACTTATCTACAAAATCAAATCAGAACCTGATTGGTACACAAGTAAGAGATGGTGGGGTCTAAATTGGAAGAGGACAATAAAAATAAAATTAATATTTTATGGAGTACTCTTTATTTTATTAATGCTATTCTTAATAAAAGATTATCTTAGATAATATTTTTATGTTTAGATTTGATTTAGCTAAAATCTATTTCAAGGTGAAGAAATGATTTTTCCGCCTTCGCTCGTACGCTTCACAAAATCTTCGATTTTGCTCGGTCCTATCAGACTCATCTAACAGCCGCTATAAGACTCCATTTCATTCCGTCCAAATTCGTGTTTAAATTATCAAGATATGCACGAACTTCTAATAGTGGCATATGTTCAGAATCAGTAAAATCATGCAGAGAAAGCTATTCGCCGGAAGAATCAAGGGAATTTGAAATCAATTATTTTAATTTCAAACCATAAAAGATAATATTCATTTAGGTATAATTATACCGTCCAGATTTTCGTAGTTTCCTTCGAGGTATTTTTCCCCTGTCAGGGCGCAGAGAACAGCGTCGTATTCATCCTTGTTTGCTTTTTTGTCCCTCTCTAGGCCCATAATTCTTTCCGATGCCTTTGAAAAGACCTCTATTACTTCATAACTCCCACCACCACCCTCACTATCCCTTAAAATCTTAACAAGAATTTTCGCTCTTTCCACTAAGGGCTTCATCCCCCTGAATAAAGGCGACAATGGTTGAACGCCATGTTCCCTGAGCAGAATATCAGATTTCCTGTAATAGCTGTCTTTTGGAAAATCAAAAGGCGCGTCTATCGCTATCAAATCCGGCTTTGCCTTTTCGATTTCATTCAAAATCTCTTCATTTGTGTGCAGTATTTTCGTTGTTATCTTTTTGTGTTTATTTTTCTCAATTAAACAAAAGCCGGTCTCGTTTTTGTCTTTTCCCGCAAGGTCCAAACCGCAGATTTTAACACTAGTCATTTTAATCCCGCTACTGCATATATACCTTAAAAACTTAAAAGGTTTTTAAATATTTCTTAATTTAATATTAATAAATACAGGGGAAT
>DAOVKX010000009.1 GCA_030631505.1 Candidatus Nanohaloarchaea archaeon | reverse complement strand
ATAGGAGGTCCTGTTGTAAACAGGATAAGTGAACAAGTTAACAGGAACCTTCTGATAAAATTCGACGAAACAAATAACCGGATTATAAAATCAAAAATATCAGGAAATGAATACCCTTCAGAAGAAACCGGGTTGATAGTCAAAACAAAAAACCCGTTTAACAAAGACAGGCAGATACTGCTGGTTGCAGGAAAACGATACTCAGGCACAAAAGCAGCAATAATCGCATTCTCTCAGGACTTTGACAGAATATGCTCCGGGAACATTTACAACCCAAAAATATTTGCAAAAGTTGTTGAAGGTGTTGATTTGAATTCTGACGGCATAGTTGATTTTGTTGAATTTAGGGAATAATCAACCTCTTATAACATCAACCATAACAGAAATCCATGCCAGACCTGTAAAAGAAATAAGCAGGAATGCAACAATCAATGCGCTCGCATACGATACCTGTGTTGCTCCCAGAGCCATTTCAACACTCCCGGCAATCCAGAAACCAATAGACATCGTAATCATGCCAAAAATCCACAAGGATATCAACTTTCCTTCTTCCAGTTCGGACATATTTACTACCTCTTATGCGACACGCCGACGCCGACGCCGACCCATGTCAAGCCGGCAAATAATATCAGTAAGAATGCTATAAACAGTATTGGCTGCAATCCCTGAATGTGGCCGATAATCCACGCAGCGAACAACAGAGCCAATGAGCCCAAAATCCAGAAAATAGCCAGTTTCCCGTCAAGAACTATTGATTTTTTTACCATAGTAATAACTATAGAAAAAAGGATATATATAGATTTTTAAAGGTGTTCTACTCTAAAGACCGAGTTACTTATTTAAATCTTAGTCCAGAATACTTTTATGGTAAGGCTAATCGGGAAGGCAGGCGCTTCCTGTAGCCGCAATCGTCTATATGGCGGGATGAGCCCGGGACGAGGTGTTATTTTACAGGGTGTCTGGCTGAATTCCAAACAATGAAGCTTTGCCCTGCAGGACCTGCATTTTATTGAACCTGGTCAGATCCGGAAGGAAGCAGCTATAAGGTATTTTGTCAGGTGCTTGCAGGATACAGGGTAGAGGTAGAAATTTAGTTAAGGCTTTGTGAAATGCGTCAGATTCCGGGCGTACCTTACCACTAAACTTATTAAGTCCTAAAACTTGCAAGCAATTTTTGGATTTTCCAAAATAGACATTGGTGAACTAATTGAAAATTGCGGAACTAACATTCCTTATTTTCAATTAGACTATTGGTAATAAAATTGAAAATTAAAAAAATAAATCTTGTTGCTTTTATCATTGTAGTATTCTTTCTTGGGTTATACATAGGTATGCACATAACTCAATCAGACACAGAAAAAACAATAATAATAAAATATCCAGAAATATCAGAAAAACAAAGCGCATTCATGAAACTCCCTGCAATAAACCGGAATGAAAGCGGCGTTACTGCGCATTTGGCTGTTGATGTAAAACCCGGCGAAGGTCTGATTCTTGTCAACATAAACAATGTTCTGGCAAACGAGGACACCCAGCATTCTGCAAGAATGGCTGCTTATGTTGCAGAGAGCGAAACAGGAATTGATTTATCTGGTTTGGACATAATTTATAATCTGCTTGCAAACGCATCAATGCTCGAAGGCCCCTCAGCAGGAGCAGCAATGACAATAACAACAATCGCCGCCCTTCAAAACAAAAAAATAAATCAGAGCGTCATGATAACAGGAACTATAAACCATGACGGCACAATAGGGCCATCAGGTAATGTTTTTGCAAAGGCAAAAGCAGCAAAAAAATCAGGGGCGAGACTGTTCCTTGTTCCCATAGGGGAATCAGAAAACAAAGAATACATTGAGACAGAATTCTGCAAAAAATACGGAATATTTGAATACTGCCAGCCGGAATTTACAACAAAAAAAATCAGCATAGAAAAAGAAGCAGAAATAGGAGTAAAAGAAGTTGGAGATATATCTGAAGCTCTGGAATATTTTGTTTATTAAAATATCAAGTGATATCATGAATAGAGAGAAAATTGATAAATATCTGGAAAAAAATGCTGGTGAGAGTATGGATATTGAAGAAGGGAGAATCTACTCCAAAATAACAAGTGAGAATATTTATGAAGATGGATGGTGCAAAAACATAATGGAATCGATCAGAGCTTATGGGAGACAAGGTGGAAATTTAGTTGCTAAGTTTCTTGAAAGGGAATTAACTGAACAAATACAAAATGGACAACAAAGACTTAGAATTACAAACGTCCAGAATTTAACAAAAGAGGATTTAAGAAAGATTGCTATTTATGGCATTCATCTTGCTGAATACGAAGGATGTAAAAGCCATGCAGATTCTATCCGAGCCCGTTTTCAAAACGATGCATAATAGACTGTACTCGGTCAGGACTTAAGTCCTAAAACATCTTCTTTGAATGTGTATAATCCTGGCTCTTTATCTTTGTTTCTATCCATCCATCTCATTGCTTCTAATACTCCAGCACCGAAAACATCCCTATTAAATGCATCATGTTCTAAAATCAATCTTTCAAAATATCCTGATTTTGGAGCAAAGTAAACTCTATGATGTCCGACAACAGACCCCATTCTACCCCCAAGAACATCTATTTCATTATCTTCTCTTTTTATTCTTCGTTCATAAGTAAGTTTATCTTTGCCAGGAATATTATCTTTTAATATATTGCCTAAATTTTCTGCAGTTCCTGATGGAGAATCTTTTTTATCAGTATGATGTAAATCAAAGACTGTTCCATCATAACCTCGTGTTCCTAGTAACTTCGCAGTTTGTTCTGTTATATGGAAAAGGGCATTAACGCCAATTGAGAAATTAGGTGCAGGTAATATACGTACTCCATTATCTTCTGCAATCTCTTTAACTTCACCCATTTGATCATACCAACCGGTTGTCCCGATTATAGAATCGATCCCTACTTCAGATACTTTTCGCACATTATCTACAACTACATCAGGTTGTGTGAAATCCACATAAGAAGAATATTCTTTAAAATCAATTTTAAGACGATGTATTCTCTCTAAGAAAGAGTCTAAGTCTCTATAACAACCATCTATCATTGCTCCCACCTGTTTTGGATCAATACGAGTGTTTATATCTATATCCCCTATCTCTTGAGCCATACGATAAATAGTCTCGCCCATATTACCTTCTGAACCTCCTAGAATAACTTGAACTTTATCATTCATTTCAACACCCCTTAAATTTGATACTACTACTTTAAAGTTAAAAATTTAAATATATATACTGAAAATCAAACATTTAAATCATTCTGTCTCCAATTCTTTGTTTATGCTCCAAATAATAGGAACGTCGCACATTGCCAAAGAAAGTCTGGAAAAAGTCAAAAAAACAATTAGGGAAATTCAGCCGGATTGCGTTGCAGTTGAACTGGATTTCAAAAGATACATGGCATTGAAAGAAAAGAAAAAAGGTTCTGTGCAACTTCCGGTTTTTCAGAAAATAATATTCAAATTATTGCAAAGTATGCAGGAAAAATTATCCAGAGAAACAGGTGTTATGCCCGGGCAGGAAATGCTGGACGCTGTAAATGAAGGCATTTCCATTAAGGCAGACATTATCTTCATAGACAAGGACATAAATGTAACAGTCTATGAATTAATGAAAAGTATGACACTCAAAAATAAAGTAAAATTGTCCCTGTATATCCTGCTCGGTTTTTTTGGAATAGGAAGCATTCTGCACAGTTCAAAAAAAGAAATTGACTTAAACAAAATCCCGGACGATGAATTCATAGATGAAAGTATGGAACACGTAAAAGAAAAATTCCCTGAAATTTACAAAATTCTTGTTGAAGGGAGAAACAGGCACATGGCAAGATCCCTGATAGCGTTAAATAGCCAGTACAAAAACATTGTCGCTGTTATCGGAGCAGGCCATGTCAAAGGAATAAAAGAAATAATAAAACACCACGTTCTTAATGAGAAATGGTATAATAATTAAAGTTGGGAGGACTTAATTCATTTAGGTCTCCCTTTATGTTATCTTGTAATACAGGTCTTCTAACTTATGATATAACCCATGCCGCCCTGTAGGAAGTTACACAGAACGAAGTTCCTCAAGTTTCTTTTCATTTTCTTCTTCAGTATAAAATAAACCAATTCTTAACCTCATAGGAAGGCGACCCCCGCGTCCAACCGCGCGTTCAACTTGATTTTCAAATTCTTCTCTTGTAGGGTTATAATCCTTAAAATCTCTGTCCCAGACATCACCTTCAATAAGAGGTCCTACTTCCTGATAAAAATTATCAATAATTCCTGACATAGAAAATCATTATTGAAGAAAGTATAAATAAACGCCAGAACCTCATAAAATAATAAAAATTCTATCGTTACATATTTAAATTTTTAAGGAGAACTAATTGTATTCATTAAATGGTGAAAATAAATGTTATCAGAAAACGAAATAAAATCCTTGGTTCGGGCATATGGAGAAATTGTAAATACCGGAAGAACAATTAAACAGATAATTGATGATAAGGAAATTCCGGAACTTAATAGATGTGCAATTACAGAAGGAAAAGTTTCTGATTCTGTTTTTGGTGAAAATCTTGTAACAGGAAATGGAGTTCCAATCAGGTTAATGTATAGGAGCAAAAGAATCTCCACGCATGACCAAAATAGAGGAGAAATCCCATTTAAAGATCAGGTTTTAGCATGCAACCATGACCATATGCTTGACCTCATTAAAGATGTTTTGGGAACATCGCAATTTGATGTTCCGGGATTAAAGCCAAGTTCCACAGTCATTCCTGCAGAAAATTTAGAGATATTAAAAGTAGAAAATGTCTTAAGAAAGTACATGGCAGAAAGTTCAACCCAAACTTCATTGTATCAGCACTGGTTAAAGGCACAGGAAGATGGAATGGAAAAATTTACTTATGCAGGACATGAAATTATTGTTGATGAAATGGAGGCAAATGGAATTTTACCATATGTAATGGACACACCATCAACAAAAGATAAGGAAGATAAAACCATTGACCCACAATATTTATTTGATAATGCTATTTGCACTTCTGAACAATACACACAGATTAGAAATTCATCATTAATGGCTTATGGAATCATTTCTCAGTATCTCAGAGAAAAAAGAATGGTTTTGGTAGATACTAAAACTGAACATGGAATAAATTCGAAAGGAGAAATTGTTTCAGCAGATGAACTATATACTATGGATTCCTCAAGATTCTGGAAGTTAAATGATGATGGAACTATCATGAGCAGAAACGGAAAACCTATTTCATTTTCAAAAGAATTTGCAAGAGGGATGATAAAGGAAAAAGGACAAATATTCACACCTGAACAGGCAGAAGAAATCACAGTAAGATATATACAGGGACTTCAGCACCTGACTGGCAAAGCTTTTGAGCCGGACTTAAGACCAAGAGATGAGAGAATTATTGACTCAACCAATTTAATTCTGGATTATTTATTATAATTTCTCATTTACCTATCTTGAACTAAAGAAAACAATAATGGCGCCGAGAGCAGGATTTGAACCTGCAAGTCCTTTCGAACACTGGTTCTCTCTTGGTTTTTGCTTAAACTTCCTAAAAAATTGCTTTGCAATTTTTGGTTTCCAAAAACTTTCAGTTTTTTAGAATCTCTGATTTTTACTTTTTCTAAAAGTTCATTCGAGACCAGCGCGATAACCAGATTCTGCCATCTCGGCACAATAATAATTAACTGTTAAAATTAATAAAAGAATTAACTCTCACATTACTTCGTAAAACAGACATCGCAGTTCTCAAGAGAAGGAACTGCCTCTTTATGCAGTTTGCACAATAAACCCGAACGTCTTATCTCTTTGCAGATATTGCATAAAACCAGCATTGACTCAGGAGCAGTAGCTGTCGATAATTTCTTTGCTGAATCCCTAATTAAACTATAGACCTTCGGATTGCTTGTTATAAGCTCTGCCTTTTTGCCCCTCAATTCGTGCATATACTGCGAAACCGCCGGTTGGGTAATCCTCATTTTAGCCGCAACCTCGCTCTGGTTGTAGTTCAGTTTGTCCATCATCTCCTTTGCCATCAAAGCCCTGACAGTAGGAAAAATATCCTGAACCATCAGCTCACAAAAAGTTTTCATAACGATGTTATATGTTTTTAAACTTATAAAATTATAGAAAGCAATAAAGTGTATGACAACACCATTTATAACAAGTCAATTGATTTTTATTCCAAAAATCATATCTTTATCAGCGTTAATAATATTGGTTTTAATGGGAATAAAAGAATTTAGACAAGGTCATATAGGTAGATTAAGTATCGCATCAAATGCTTTTTTATTATGGCAAATATTTTATAGTGGATGGGTTAAGCTACCTCTGTGGTTCTAATATTATTTAAATTTAGGAACAATATTTGCAATTATAGCAATAATTTCCTATTTCCCTCTTACTAGATTTAAACTTCGTAAAGAATTTTATAATATAGCATTCTTATTGTACGGTTCTTTTTCAGTAATCATCATAGTTCTATATTTCATGGGGTTATTATAACTAATTTAATAGATTTTTAAATCGTCTCTAAAAGAACACAAACTTCATAAACTCTTAAAGATATTGAAACATTCACAAATAAAGTTTTAAAGAATTTTGAATTTGTTTGTGTTCTTTCGGCATTTTAAATAATTTTTCAAAAGTATCCAAATCAATTTTTTTGTTTCTTTTATTCTTTACAAAAAATGTTTCTATATCTCTATAAAACATAAATTTCCAATCATCTTTTTTTAGACTTCCTTTTAATAATGGTTCTTCAAGTTTTCTATATAATAATTTCTCTCTTTCTTTCGGTATAATTATTAATCTTTTTAGTCTGTTATGAGGTATATTTGATCCTCTGACTATTGCATTAGTAATAGCCGTTGTGTTTTCTACCTCAAATATATAACTGATTCTTCCCCTATCATGCCAGATGACATCAATTTGATTAACCCTATCCCAATTAGGAGTTGGTACAAAACGCCAAGTGGGTTTTTTAATGTCAACTAAATCTGACAATTTAGTCTTATTGTAACTTCCAGATTGCTCATTTACTCCTATCCAAACATCAAATTTAGCTTTCTGTCCTAACATAGCTAATAAATAAATCATTTTGTTGTGCTGACTTTCCCTTAATCTTACAATCGGCTTTAGTTGCCACTTGCCATCCTTAGTTTTTTCTGCATATTCTTTAAGGACATCTTTTATTTTGCTTGTATCGGGCGTTAATGCATTTTCAAACTCAATAAAAATTGATTGAAGTACTCCATCAAATGAGACCTTTACATTTTTTAAAACTTCAATGATTTTTCTTTCAACCCTATCGCTTAGTGTTGGTTGGGTAAAATGGGAGAAATCATAGCCTTTAAGCCACCATTTTTTACCAATAACTTTACCCTTTTCATCTTTTATTTTTATTAACTCAAATTCTTTTCCAACGTGGTCTTTTAATACTTCTTCTATATTTTTGGCACCCACAGGTACATTTCTCCCCCCTTGTAAATCAGCCATAATGCCATTAAGTATGTGTTGATAAATTGTGGGTTCTCCTCTTTCCCCTATTATTCGCTGAGCAATATCAACTACCTCCAGTTCGTATGTTTTTAAATCAATCTCTTTTTCAGTGGATAATGATTCTTCTTTGGGTTTCTTGAATCTAATATAATAATCCCCAACAGCAGAACCATAAGGTTGCAATAACCCTTTTGCAGAAGGTCTTGCAGGTGGTTGATAGATAATCTTTTCTAATTCAAAACCTACTCTAACCACTGCCTTGATTATTGAATTCCAGACTTTTATGTCAGTACTGTGAAAAGTAACAGTCATATATTTTCCAGGTTTTAATACTTGATAAACTTGTTTGAAAGAAGCCCTCAACATTTTGTGATAATAATCAAAACTTTTGTTTTGTTGTTTATTTATAGTAATTTCGTCTTTATAATCTAAATTCAGTTTTAACCAAGAAGACCAAAGAGTGCTTAATTCAAAATACTGCACAGCACCACCATAAGGAGGGTCGGTAAAAACATAATCAACAGAATTTTTTGGAACTACTTCTGTTAATTCCAATGCATTATGTGTTTTCAGGAGTATATTTGCCCCATCGTTTAAATCATCAAATTTTTTGGCTTCTTTAAAATATTTTATCTGGTTATTGGAATCTGTTTTTCCTTTGATTACACCTTGAGGGCCATTAATAGCACTTTCAAAAAGCATCCAAACATTTGATTCCATAAAAATTGGTGGGACCCAATAGCTCTGCAATGCCCAAAAAGAAGTTGCACTAAATTTACTCCAATGCCCTTTACCTCCGGGCTTTGCAACAGGACACATCCTACTCGCTAAATGGGACATAGAAGTAAATGCAAATTTGAATATTTCCTTGATTTTGGAATTCTCAAATTTTTCAATCTCATTAAATAGTCTTGAAAGAGCAATAAGATTCCTTTTAGTAAACAAGTCGGGAATAGACTCAACTCTTTCTTTTTTCATAAATCCTTCCCCATTATATGCTAATTTCTTTGTAGGATACCAATAAAGAATTTTCATCTTCTCAATTTTTTTAATCAATTTCAAATCTTCATCGTCAGGTTTTTTAGCATTTCTTTTTTTACACTTTGCACAATAATATCTAATTTCAAGAGGATTTTGTTTTTCTCTATCCCAGATAGTTGCAAGAACTACTGCATTCTCCCCACACTTCTTACACTTTGTCTTATACAAACTTTCAATCTCTTTTTTACATATATCCTTAATATCTTCAAAACTTGATTTTATTTTTGAGATATCAACTGGAATAGCCGTCATTCTTGTTACAAATGTTGAAATGGGATTTAAATCAATTCCAATTCCATTTCTTCCGAGTTTTATTGCTTCTATTGGTGCAGGACCAGAACCACAAAATGGGTCCAAAACAATATCACCTTTCTTTGTATAATGTTTTATATATTCAGAAACAACATTATGAGGTTTTCTTGCCCAGTACTTATGCATAAGATACATAGGTGTATGTGGCTTGGCAACTGTGGCATAATCTATATTCTCAAACTCTTTTTTCTTTTTTGCCATATAACCACTCAAATCATAAATAATCTCTTTATAATTTTGTTGAGGGTTCTTTATATTTTTATGAAATTCAAATACTCATTAAATAAACATATTATTATAAACTTCTTCTCAACAAACAAACCTTGCAGACTTCTTTTGATGTCGGCTCTCCGCAACTCTCACATTTCCTGATTTTCTTATTCAAAAATTCTTTTCTTATTTTGGGAAGCAATCTGTCAAAAGTCCTTAATATGGAATATTTTGTCCCAGGATATTTATCCTCCAAGCCATTGACAATATCCCTAACAGACCACCTGAAGCTTTCATGGGCATAAGGGCATTCGCCAAAAGATGTGTCAAAACCTTTCAGCATGCAGTACAGGGCTGTCTCTTTCTCAGGAATTTCCCTAAGTGGTTTTATTCTTGGGATAAACTTTGCGTCTTTAACAACATATGCCTTTGCACCGAGCCGCACAGCCCTCAGCATATCGCCCCTGATGTAATTTGCCATGATTGACTGAACCTCATCATCCATATTATGCCCAATAGCAACTTTCGTGGCTCCCAGTTTCCTTGCTGTTTTATTCATCAGATAACGCCTGAGAACCCCGCAGTAAGTACACGCCCTTGCATCTTTACTCTTGACAATCTGGTCCATGGTTTTCCCAAATTCATCCTTAAAAGTAGCTACATGCAAATCAACATTTAATTCCCTGCATAATTTTCTTGCATGTTTTATTGTTCCCTTTCTGTAGCCCTTTATGCCTTCATCAACAGCAATTGCAGATAAAGAATACTTTCTTGATTTTTTGACAATTTCATTAAGCATATAAAGAGTCAGTGTAGAGTCCTTGCCTCCTGAAAGCCCGACAGCTATTTTATCACCATCTTCCAGCAACTTCTCTTTCCTTATCAACTGCTTAACCCTGCGCTCAACACCCCTAAGAAAATGCTCTTTGCACAACGCCTGCCCATCAAACCGTCTGTAGATAACTGCCCTGCCACCGCATCGGCATTTTACAGAAATAGGTGTATCTCTCATAATTATAATTTCAACAGAAGCTATAAAAATATTCCTGAAATTATAAATCATCGTATACTTCTGATAAAATATCCATAGCTTTATCTACATCAGCTTTAGAAAAAATTAAAGGAGGTTCTATTCTGACAACATTTTTACCTGCCCCGCCAACTATCAATCCCTTTTTCAGGGCATCCTGAATAATTTTTATTTTATTTTCCGGCGTATCCATCTCAATTCCAATCATTAATCCTTTCCCTCTCACAGTTCTTATCTGCTCATTATCCAATTCATTAAGTCTTTCCAAAAAGTATGCTCCCTGTTTTGAAGAATTTTCACCAAGAGTTTCCTTTAGGATAATATTTAATGTTGCATTTGCCGCAGTGCATGCCAGATAATTTCCGCCAAAAGTGCTGGCATGCTCGCCTGGTTCAAACAAGTCAGCATATTCATTGACAGCAAACGCGCCCATAGGAACTCCATTTGCTATGCCCTTCCCCATAGCTATTATATCCGGTTCCACACCATAATGTTTCATACAAAACGATTCACCAGTCCTCCAAAAACCAGTTTGAACTTCGTCTGCTATTAATAAAGCTTGTGCATCATCGCATTTCTCTTTGAGGATTTTGAAATATTCTTTATCAGGAATGATAATACCTCCCTCACCCTGTATAGGTTCCACTAACACCCCATAAACATCATCATTTATAGAATCCAGATAGTTCTCATCATTAAATGGAATAAACTTTACATTTTGTTTTAAAGTTTTAGTAAAAGGTTTTCTATACTGCCCCTGGCCTGTCGCACTCAAAGCATCGCCATACCTGCCATGAAAAGAATTTTCCATAGAAATTAATACAGAACCCTTGTTTTTGGAAGCCAGTTTTATTGCTCCGGAAACTGCTTCAGCCCCGGAATTGCAGAAAAATAACTTAGGCTGTTTCATAGGTAGATTTTCAGACAGGTTCTTTGCATATTCCACCTGTATCGGTATATATGATAAATTTGACGTATGCAGCACACCACCATCAATTATTTCTTTAAGTGCCTCATTGAACTCTGGATGGTTATAACCAAGACAATTAGTAGCTATACCACCAAGAGCATCTAAATATTTGCTCCCTTCTTCGTCTTCAAGGTATACACTATCACCGCTCACAAACGATTTATCAAAAAACCGTTCTCCATAAACAGCAATGTGAAACTCTTTATCCAAGTCTTTTACTGTAGACAACTTCATAAACTCACCAATAAATTAGAATAAACATTAAAATTATTTAAACTTATCCAGAAGAGAACTCCTCTTAAATTTACCTTTTAAAGCCGCCACATCAAAGAGCAGTAAATGCCTGCAAGAGGCGCGAAAAGAAGTCCTCTTAGAAATTCGAGAACGGCAAACAGGCCAAGAACGGCAAGGTACGGGTAAATGTTAATCAACGTCCGAATCATAGGATTGCTCTCTATCATCTGTGCCACCTGCTCTCGGTTCTGTTCAATTTGCTGCCGGATTTGCTCGCCCATAACACCCTCCGGGCTGTCAAACTGCTCAGCTAAGTTGGCCATAATCATATCTGTAAACTCTTCTTTTATCTGCTCCTCAAATGATGCGCCGGAAATTGTTACAAAAACCGCAAGCACCATAATCAAGTTCAAAGCCAAGAGCCCTCTTGAAACTGCATGTGAACAAATCTTGTAAGGGCTTATTTTCTTGTATATCTCCGCATCAAAATACGACAAGCGTAACGTCAGGCCGCACGAAAGCATAAACGCCAGAACAACAGAAAAAGTCAGCATCGAAAACCCGTTTAAAAATAAAATTATCATAGACACTGCCAACGGGGCTAAAAGAACAGAATAATCAGTTTTCTCGCTTGCCAAAGGATAAAATGCAAGCGATGCAAATGCCAACGGAATAAGAAGCAAAGAAAGAGCCAGTGCCGGTAAATTTACATTCAGCCCGTCGCCGGATATAACTGCCATTCCGCCCATCGGATTAATCAGTATGTCAAAATCAAAATTTGATGCGTTGAACAAAAACAGCGCCGTAAGTGATGATGCCAAAAAAATAACAACAATTTTATTCCTCATTTTATTCCCCATTTTTCCTGAATATTTTCTTGATTTTATTTAAAATAGATTCCTTTGACTTTCCTCTCCTGAAAAGTTCTTTCGATGGCTTATACCCTTTTGGGGGAATCCAGAGATAAAGAAACCCGGCAATTAAAACCAGTATAAACAATATTACTCCTAAAATAATATATCTTTTATGCAAAGAAGCGCTTAATTTGCTTTCTTCACTTTCAAGAATATCCTTTAGGCCGAACATGAATTCATCTGCTTCCTGCACTTTGGTTAAAGCAGTCAGGTAACTGCCCTGTTCAGCCGCCCCCTTTGCTTCTGCATACAATCTGTTAATTGCGGAAAACTTGTCATTTATGCTGTTTTTAACAGTCTCATTGGATACCGT
Source organism: Candidatus Nanohaloarchaea archaeon (assembly GCA_030631505.1). Lineage (GTDB taxonomy): Archaea > EX4484-52 > EX4484-52 > EX4484-52 > DAOVKX01 > DAOVKX01. Next base: position 8,414 of record DAOVKX010000009.1, on the reverse strand, counting down.
CTTCAATAATTTATTGATCCTGTCAGTTAAATCTTCAATTTCAGACCGCATATCTGTTAAATTTTTCTCAACTCCCGAAACCGAAGGCATCACAACAAGTGTAAACTCGGTTTCATTGAACACATCAGACTCATTCGAAGTTGCCTTTGCCCTGACATAATAAGAGCCAAACTGCGCATCAGATGGTATGGATATGGTTATATCAAACAGCGCTTCATCTGTATAATTAATTACTCCTGCATAATCCGTACTTAAAACATACCAATTTTCTAAACTTAGGTTTGATGTTAAAGACAAACCTATATTCGAAAGGGGCTGTTGCCCCAGATTGGTAACTTTTAACACCATAATCTGGGATGCTCCCGGCTCAATCCCGACTGTATTCGGGTATTCAGATATGTTCAGACTGTAAGCAGCATCAGCATTCTCTCCTGTTGTCGCATTAGTTTGCCCTGACTTTTCGCATGCAACAAAAGTCTTTACCCTTGTGCTTACTATTTCCATGCTCTTCTCAAAATTAGTGCCATATTTGTACGAAGGTATTGTTGCATTGACGATAATCCAGTACCTTGTCCAGTTTTCAATTTTGATTAACGGTAAACTGAACTTTGAAAAATACCCTGTGCTGACAAGTTTTTCATAATGGCCGGGAACCCTATAGCTGACATTGGTTGCATTGTTTTTGTAATAAAGGACTGAATAAGTTATTATATTGTCTATATTTGACGTATAAGTTGAATTATGAAAGGTGAGATTGCCCGTAACATTTATGCTGTCATTGATGCACGGCTCATCAGGATACCACGAAAAGTCAATTTCAACATATTCAACAGGAACTATAGAGGTATTGGTAACTGTTTTGGATGTGTTCAAAGGAGAATATGCAGTAACAGATATTGGATAGCTCCTGTATTTCTCAAGAGGTATATTGAAAGCATAACTTGCCTCGCCATTTGAATCTGTTGTATCTGTCACGACAAGGTCTGTATTTGCAGCGCTCCCCCCCTCGGTGATTGTCATGGTTACATGCGCGCCATGCACCTTGTTCCCGAAAGAATCCATAGCAGTTAAAGTTATAGTAGGTGTTTCTCCCCCGATGTAGTTGTCTTTTGAGGGGTTGGATAACTCTATAGACACATAATTTATCTGGTTTGTGATATAAACAGTCGCAATTGATGTGTTGGAATTGCCAAAAGAATCTGTGGCAGTTACGTTTAAGGTTCCTGTTCCGATACTTGCCCCTGTAAAATTAAAAACAAATGTAAAATTGCCTGTGCTTGAATTTATCGTCTGTTGCGAATCAAAAATATCAGCGCCGCTCAAAGTCAAAGTCGCTGTTATGGTCCCATTCATCAGGTTGTTGCGTGCATCTGTCATGTTGCCGGTAACTATAAAAGAATCATCCGGCTGCAGATACCAGAAAGTGCTGTAATTTTTCGGGACAAATCTTGAATTTAATCGGGGAACTGTATTGTTAACAACAACCCCGGAAACAAAAGTCATATTTGAATTGCCTGCTATATCAGTGGCATTGACCCAGAAAGTGTAAACTCCTCCGGACAAAGAACCTGTACTGTACGCAGAGGTGCATGTATAAACCCTGTCTGATGCGCTGCAGCTCAGCGATGTTTTGCTTGTGTTGGTTGCATTCCCCAACCAGAATCTTGTCTTTCCCGCATCCACTCCGGAAATATCATCTGTTACATTCACAGAAACGGAAATCTGGGAACCATAGCTTGTAGCTGTCGGGACATCAACGGCAAAATAAGGCATGGAAAAATCAGCAGTTATGTTGGTAAATGCGGTTGTATTCGTTGCATTGATAGTAACAGTGCCGTTATCCGACAGCATAATGTTGTCTGTGGCGTCATTTGTAGCTGTTGTCTGGCTTATGGTAAACGAACCAGTGTAATGGCCGTCATTGGCTGTATCTCCAGGCCCGTTACCGTCATCATAGATTGTTATCGTAATGTTATTGGACGGGTCGCTGTCATCAGTTATGTTTGATTCCTTTGTGTCGCTAAGTTCATCAGTATAATACGCTCTCACATAAATCGTGTCACTCTCCTTAAAATTCGTGGCCTCTGCGCTAAAACCCGAATCAGAATAAGTTGTAACTGTGTCTGTCACCTCAGCATAAGCAAGGGATATAACCATGACTAAAAGCAATAAGGGAACCAGCAATAATCTCTTGGAATCTGCCATAATTTATATTTGGTCAAAGTTAGTATATAAAATTATTAGATAGTTACTTCCTCGTAACTTTTCTTTTTGCTTTTTCAACAGCATTTTTAACTTTGGAAACTATTTTGCCGGTTTTGCTTTTCCTGTATTGGTACTCTGTCCTTTTTCCGCGCGGGAATCCCACGGTAGGTGTTTTTATTTTCTTTATTGGCTTCTTTGACCTGAAAGAATAACCGCTTCTTAAACTATAACTGCCGCCCTCGGGGCTCTTCCAGAAATAAATAACCACAACCAGTATTATTATAACACCTGAAAAGGCAATGAGCTTCCAGTTGATCCCGCCGGTTTTCTCCTTTTCATTCATGATTATGTCTTCTATTTCAGCCAGCAGGTTCTCTATTGATTTTTGGTTATCATACGCAGTCAGGTAATCTCCATTGGCTATTGCTTCAAGCGCTTCCATATACAGCGTATTGACATCAGCCATTGTGTCATTTGCGCGTGTAGTGTTTTCATTCCTGATTTTCTTCATAAGCTCCTGCAGTTCTTTTGCAACCCTGTCTATCTTTACTTTCAGGGCAGGAAGCGTATTGTTTATTTCCGCCTGCGCCTCAGGGCCAGGCAGAACCTGAAGCGTAAATGTTTCTGTATCTTCTGCAGAATCCTTGTTTGACACAGCATTTATTTTAACAGAATATGATTCTATCGATGCATTCTCCGGAACAGAAATATTTATTGTGAATGTTTTTACCTTACTGCTTGATAAAGTGCTCTGCACAACCGGAGATACAGAATACCAATTAGTCCATTCCAAAGATGATGGCGCATCAAACGACACTTTTACATTTTTTAAAGTGTATTTGCCTGAATTATTCACTCTTACTGTAACCTCTTTCCATTTGCCCTGTTCAATTTTAACAGTATCTGAAAAATAATAGATATTCAAATCATAGTTTTCTCTTGAGTCTGTTGTTGTATTACTGCTGTCACTGCTGTCACTGCTTGACGAAGAGCTATCATCACTTGAAGAGGTCGTTGAAACGACTATAGCGGCGCTTTTGATTAAGCTGGAAAATGTATAAAGCCACGCAGTACTGCTGGATGCGCTTTTGGCAGTAAATGTCTTCAACCTTATGTAAAAAGTGCCCGTCGTTGTCGGAGTGAATATAGCTCCACAGGTATATGTCTGACCTGCTGTTAACTGCTGGTTGGCAGAACTTGTACAGTTTGTGCTGTTTAAATAAGCGTCATCCCCACCAACAACTTCCAGCACAGCGCTCAGATTATAAGCAGTAACAAGCCCATTGTTTTCTATGGTAACTGTAAATGCATCAGCAGTACTTGGTTCCAACGATGTCTGAAGCCCGGAAAACGTTGCAGTCAGGTTCAGGACAGATAAATTGTAAAAATCAGAAGGGCTGTTTGTCCCGCTGTATGTTCCATTTGCAACAGCTACCGAAACATTATGAACCCTTGGTGTTGCATCATTTGTTGTTGCATTGTAAGCAGAAATGCTGAAATAGTAAACCCCTATTGAATTCCTCGAATCATCCCATGTTTTGTTCATTGTGGGACTGCCCGTCCAGCTAAGCGTACCATTAACCCATGTCTTAAGCGTTGCTCCGTTTTTCTTGTCATAAACTGTGAAATTCATAACAGACAACCCTGTAACTGCATCGCCATTCGCATACTTGACAGAAATATTAAGCGAAACATTTTGATTTGGATTTGGTGAAGAAGGGCTTATGCTTAAAACAGTAACATTATAGCCAACAGCCAGCACTTCAGTCCGTGAATTATTGTTTTCAAAACTCTCGGTAATGCTGTTGTTTGCATCCGCCATAACCGTTATATTGTAATCCGCATCTGAAGAGAAATTGCCTCCGCTCAGATTAAACGATATTGTTGAAATAATAGACGGTGCCAGGGAACTTATAGTTCGTTCAAGTATCTTTGAGCCATCAAGATAAAGCGAAACATTAATATTGCTTGCAGTGCCTGTCCCCTCATTTTTTATTGACGCATTAATGCCTATGCTGTCTCCTGAATCCGGATGCAGATAATTATACAGATTCGAAGAATTCCATGTCATGTTAACTATTGTCATGTTTGGAAGGGATGCAAGCGTTACGTTCAGATTGCTGAATTCAAAACTGCTGTTCTTTGAAGGATTCCCGACGAGGTCAGAAGCAGTTACATTTATCCAGTAAACGCCGTCTGCCGGAGTCAGTGTAGTATCCCAGACAGCGCAGTATATGTCGCCGCCTGCGCATCCAGATATGGAATTATTCAGCGATAAATTCGCAATATAACTACTCAAACCATCCTTATAAACTCCTGCAGTGAGATTGCTCTCATTTATCCCTGCTATAGTATCAGTAAAATTCACGCTTATTGTAACATTCACTCTTGTCGTCATATTCCCGCTAGGAGACAGGGAAATCAAGGAAATATTTGGTCCTGTTGTGTCAACTGTAAAATAAGTTATATTATATCCTATTTTCCCTATACTGTCATGATTCCATACTTCCAGATGTTTTGTCCCATCACTGCCTGAAAATATTAAAGAGGTGGTGTTATTGTCTGTTGTGTAGTTGGTTCCGTTTGAATTGTATTGCCAGATTATTGTAGAATTCAGATTAGCTTCATCAATAGAATACGATACTGGTGCAGAACTATTGCTGTAAGTTGTGTTATGGGGTTGATATACTTTTACTGTTGGTGCATTTCTATCAACATTAAAGTATGTAATATTATATCCTATATTGCCTGCAGAATCATTGTTCCAGACTTCAAGGTATTGCGGACCATCAACACTGAATGTCAACAAAGTTGTATTATCACTTGCAGTGTAATTGGTTCCGTTTGAATTGTATTGCCATATTATTGTGGAATTCCTGTGTTCTTCATCTATTGAGTATGTTATAGGAACAGAATTGTTGCTATAAGTTATGTTGTATGGTTGATAAACTTTTACTGTTGGCGTAGTCTTATCAACAAAGATACTTTTGTCCTCTCCAAAAGACCAGTTGCCGGAAGCATCGCTGCAGTTAACATTCCAGATATAACTGCCTTCTGACACGCTTGCATTCGTACCAAAATTAAACGCGGTGTTGTTGGATATTGCGCTCTCGTTTTGTTCATAGTACGACAAACTCCCTCCGCTAAAATTCGTATGCAGTTCTGCTCTCACCAAAGTGCCATCACTTGCATTGCACCTCACCGTAAAGGTTATACTTGTACCATAATCTCCTGTGTCGTTTTGTGGAGAATCTGTAGAAACTGTTACAGACGAATCGCCAATAGCAAAAACAAGCGCAACAAAAGACAGACCTAACAGTGCAACAAGTAAAAAACCTAAACTGATGCCTCTGTTTTTAAGAATCCCTTTTCTAATCATGCCCCTCACGTAAAACTCTGTTGATATATTAAATTTTATTTAATAGTTTATATATCTGTTGCGCTGTCATTCTTTTCCTTTCTTAAATTCTGACTTTATGTTGTATAGTGAAGAAACAACCGATGACCTCGGAAATGCTGATTTTCTGGCGGTGTTTTCTTTTCCTCTTTTAAAAACATTCCAGTAATCTCCTTTGTTATACTCCATCCGGTCTCTGGGCACAGATTCTTTCTTCTTCATGCGAAGCACACCAAACCCTATCAAAACCAGAACCAGCGCAATTACATTTGAGGATGTTGAAAACGAAGGAACCGCAGATAATATATTGCCTGTAATTTCACCCAGACTAAAACCTGCCTTGGGATTCTGTGTCTGTGCACTCACAGCCGAAGTGTCATTTATGTCTATCTTCACTGTAAACGGTTTCACCTCACTGCTGCCCTGATCTGTTTTGACTTCAACATTTGCAAAGTAATACTTTTTGCACTGGTCATTTTTGCATTCATCTGTTGTTATAAGCGTGTTCAGTATAACTTTTTCTTCTTCCCCAGGCGCCAGTTTGGATATTGCATCAGGCATGACCTGGTACCACTTGGTTGATATGCCGGTAACATAAAATCTCAGGTTGGTTAAATCTGTCTGGCCGCTGTTCAGCACAGAAAACTCAAATGAAGTCGGATAATCCAGCACAACACTCATTACTTCCGGCACCAGAAGATTTACCTCTTTCTTTCTCACAACCTCAAAAGTATATGTCTGGTTTGCGGAAATAAATGGGCTTTCTTCTGCATCTATTTCAAGTTTGTAGAGTCCTTCACCATCAGGTGTGATAAACTCAACTTTAAACAAACCGCCAAGACCGGTCGTAACAGTTTTGGTAACATTTGAATGAGGCGCTGTATAATGAACAGTTGCGCCCTCTATACCCTCAAGAAAGTCGTCAACAACCTTGCCGTTAAATATGGCATTTGAAGACGCAAAATAAATCTCCTTGTCAAGAGTCCCGTCAACAGCTAATGCTCTTCTCTCGCCGACTGCAAAGGCGGAAAGGTGTGTTGTATTAAAAGATACTATGTCCTTTACAATGTCAATAGAGGCATGTATTAATTCCCATTCGCCAACACAATCCCTATTGTCAAAATTCCAGTTTGTACAATAATACACCCCGATTTTCTTTTCATTGGATACTTTCTTGCTGTCATAGTTTATTTCAAGTTGTGCCCATTTAAAGGGAAGCGCAACTTCCAGCACAACAAATTTTGCAGTGCTTATGCCCACTATAGGCGCGCTGCCGGGAATACTGTCATATCTTATTGAATCTTCAACAGCGCTTGTTATTGGAACATCTGTAAGTCTGACTTTCCGTATATGCGGGAATCTCATTTCAATATCATAAATTCCCGGGGGCGTTGTTGTATAATACTCCCCGGAACTGCCAGTGCGTATGAGGTCTTCGGTCTGGTTGTATATCAGCCGTATCTCAGCACTAACAATGTTCCCGCTTATATCTGTCAAAGTTCCCTTGAAAGGGAGGGCATAATAAACCCTTAATGGGGAAATTTCAGCAGTATTCCCCTCATGAGACAAGCTTAAGTGCAAATCATATGAACCTATGCTCGGGTCCAAAAGCGATTTTGGAACATTAACAAAAAGAGTGCACCTCCCGTTAGTATCGCATGAGGACTCTGAAGTCTTTATGTCCAGATAATCCCAGGTAGACTGTCCTGCTGTCGCCATGATTTTTGAACTAAAATCAGATGGGTAAACATCCACAAGAGGATCACCCCGGTACATAATATCAACTGTGATTTTAACATCTATTGTATCAGTAATCTTGATTGGCTCCTGCGGCGAAGTTTCAGCAATATTCATTGAAAGTTCCGGCTTTATCTTTACAGCATTTATTGCTGTGCCGTAAAAGGAATGCCCATTATAAGAGCCGGCAATCTTTAGTTTATACTCGCCCGGCGTTACAGAAAAAGGCAGTTCACTCAGCACCCATCGTTGAATAGAGGAATCATAATTTTTTTGCAGTTCAGTAAGCACATATGTTGAAGAAGCGCTTATTAACTCTGCTGAGAAAGAAGGCATATCAGCTTGTGTAAGTGGCTCACCATTTAGTTTAAAACTTACCTCTACGTTATCTATCGGCTTGCTCAGGTACACCTCATATGGATTTGAAAACGTCGGAGATGTTATCTCTAAATCCAGTTGGTTAACTGGAAATGATGTCACCGCGCTCCCGCTTTCACTGCCTGCAGAACATGTGACATTAACTGAATAATCACCGAAACAGGTCAGGGATGTTGACCCTGTATAAGTGTTGCCGCCTGAACTGCTTAATATAACATAAGAACTTGTCGAATCTCTCTGGAGATACGCAACAGCAGAATCAATGCTTCCATTCAGCACCTGGCAGTCTGCAGAAATTTCAACATTTATGCTTGACTCTGTCTGGTCTATATAGCCATCGCCGCAGTCAATTACTGGCGCACTGACAGTAACCAGGGCATAAGCGTGGCTTCCGCACACTGCAAAAACCAATGCCGTTATTGCCAGAATTAGTGTGAATCTAATTCTCATAGTGAACCCATCAGTCTTTTTAAAAACAAAAATTTCGGTGGAACATATGTCTTGCCCATGAAACGGGCCGCCAGTTTCTTGAACTCTATAGACGCAGGTGAATACGGGCTATGGTAGACTAGTGGAGTTTTCTTAAAAAAGCTTTTTTGCATGCCTGAATCATAAGGTATTGTAGCCAATATCTGGTTCTCGCACAAAATCTCAATTTCAACAGGCTTTAACTCATAGGGGCTTCCAGTTACTTTGT
>DAOVKX010000079.1 GCA_030631505.1 Candidatus Nanohaloarchaea archaeon | reverse complement strand
TTATATTTTTTGTTTAGTTCTTTCAAATCCTCTATGCATTTTTCATCTATTCTCCGTCCAAGCCATGATTTGTCCATGCCTTCAGAAGCGACAGCAGTTATTATTATTTCAAAGCCGTCGTTTAGCATACACTTTAACAATGTTTCCGGATTTTTATGCCACAAAGGCGCAATTGATTTTATGCCAAGCCCCTTGCAGAGTTTATCAATTCTCTGCTTCTGGTATTCTGAAAATAAAGCTCCTGAAACAACGCCGTCAATGTTTTTGCTTATTTCTTTTAAAACAGCTTCCAGATCCTTTAATTCTTTTTCTTTTTCTGCCTTTGTTTTTTTTGTTATGAGGGGCAGACCCAGTGATCTTGCCTGCAATATAGTAAGCACAATATTAGGGTGGTGAAACATGTAACTTTCAGAACTTTCGGGAAACATTGAAATCAAGTACTTTATTTCGTGCCCTTCCTGAACCATTTTGTAAAGGGCATAAACTGAATCTTTCCCTCCAGAGATTAATGCCGCAAGTTTCATAATATCACATCTTTATATCTCGACATATATTTTTATATTTACGCGCAGAAATAACGCTATGAATTTTTTAAAAAAAATATTTGGTTCTAAAAAATCAAAGATTTTTGGGTTCCAAAAATCAGAGGTTGAAGAAGAACCTGAAAAAAGAGAAGTTGAAATAAACTTTAGTGAACTTGATTCATGGCTGGACAACGAGACAAAACCCTTCCTGGAAGAAATTAACACACAGATAACAGAGTCCAATGGGAAAATAGAAGAAATAAAAAATGAAATGCAGGAGAATATAGGCATATTAAAAAATAAAGATATAAATGAAGAGATCGTTACCGGGGTGAAAAAAGGCATTCTTGACAATAGAGTGGGATTAACAGGGAAACTTCAGGCATTCATCGTCTCCAATAGGATTCCTGATGATCTGGATTACAATAATGCATCAAAGTTTTACCGCGCATCGCTGAATGATTTAATGCGTGTTATGGCGATATCTGCAAAATATTTTTACATAATAGGGCCGGCATTTGAAGAGGACGCAGAAAAACTCAAAACGAACCTAAGAGAATTGAAGGACACCTTTTCGAACTCTTTAAATTTCATAGAAAGCAAAAAAGAAAAAATTGTTTCTGTCAAAAATGCAAGAAAAGTAATCAACGATATTGAAGAAATTAACAGACGCATAGAGGGAATTAAAAAAGAATTATCAGAAACCTCTGCTGAGCTTGAAAACCTTGAAAAAGAAGACAAGTCAATAAAAGAGGAATCCAAAACACTTCAGAAAAGCGACGAAAGGGCTCTGCTGGAAAAATTAAATTATGAAAAAGAAAAAAATGAAGGCAAACTCAATGAAACAGAAGATATTATAACGCAGACTATCTCCCCGTTAAAAAAAGCACTGGTAAAATATGAGCGGTTCTCCACACCTGAAGAAAACAGGTTGGTCAATCTTTACATAACTGAACCAAAAAAGGCTGTGGTCCTTGATGAAAACACGAAAGTCCTGAACAGTATGCTTCAAAATCTTGAGTTTTACATATCAAAAGGAACAATAGAGCTGAAAGACAAAGTGAAAAACAAAACGTTGAACCAGATAAAACAGTTAGACAAAGAAAAATTAAAAGACCTCATTAAAAATTACAGTGAACTGAAAAACAAGGAGACTGCTTTAAACGAACAAATCAGTAAAATTGATGTAAACGAATGGATTGAGAAACTTGAAAGAAAATTTGATGGTAACCAGAACAAAAAGAGAGAACTTAACATCAGGCAGAGTGAACTGAAAAACAACGCATACACTCTGAAGGAAAAAATAAACTCAGAGCAGAACAACCTTGAAAAAACCCTCGAAAACATTGCAGAATGTGAAGTTAAACTGAAGAATAATATTGAACCATTTATTTCTGGTTCATCCAATTAAATAACTCTGCAGTTCTGTGCACTTTTTCATATTTTGACACTGCATGGTCGCAGGGAGAGCCGTGCCAACTGCAGTTGTTTGTACAACAGCCCAAATGCACAAATCCGTTTTTATGTTCGCAAAGAACAATATCGTCATTATTCTTATGCAATGCGTCAAGACAAATTCTGCAGTCCATAGATTAATTAATTGAAAGGGAGTATATATATATTTATTCTTCTATAGTTGAAGGGTCTATAAAGCCCTCTTCAAGCTCTTCGGGTTTACTACTGAATTTAACTCCTTCTTTTTTTAACTCCTGTGTGTGTAGTTTAATCAAAGAATCGACAATCGCGAGCAGTCTTGCAAGTTCTGCTCTCTCCTTAACCAAACAATCCAATGCACCTTTATGAAATCCTATTTTCTCATCTTTACTCATAATATCACCTGTATTTTATAATTGTACCAATTATTTAAATAAAAAGCATTAAATATCAGTATGGTCAACAAATACATAAAAATTTTAAAGGAAAGCTGGAACAGTTTCAATAAAAACTATGTTCTTTTAATGCCTCCACTCATCAGAATTTTGCTGATGTTCGGCTTTTTAATAATCATTGCAATAGAGATACTTTTAGTGGTTCTTGCCGGATTAATACTGAATGCAGAACTTGGAGTGTTTTCCCTGTTTGTTCTTTTACCAATAATATTATTCAGTTTAATTGATTTTGTTTTGATGTTAAGTATTGATTCTTATGTTAATTCAATGAAAATAGGCATGTGTTACGATATTGTCAGGAAAGGTAAGACATCAAGTGAAAAAATGTTCGCCCACGGGAAAAAATATTTCATGAAATATCTTAATTTTAATTTAATTAAAATTGCTCTTTTGATAATACCACTAAGTTTATTGGCATTGATTGTGAGTGCGTCATTTATGTTAAACCCACTATTTGGATTAACTATGCTTGCAACAAGCATTATATGCTTCATCATTTACTCTGTTGCTCTCGGCATGGTTTTGCTTTTTGTTGAACCTGTGCTGGTTTCTGAGAGAAAAAGTGTCTGGATAATTGTAAAAAATTCATTTAAGTACACAGCAGAGAATTTTGGACATGTGTTTTATACATGGGGAACAATAATCCTGGCAATTATATGCCTTAATGCGGTTATTGCAATATTCCAGATTACAACAGTGTTCTTTTTGTATTTCTTCGTTATATTGACGGGCATTCTGGCACGGATTTCTCTTGACATAATACTGGATCTGTTCAGGTTCAAAAGCTGGTTTAAACTGAGAATGCGCAGATTTAGGTTTTAAAATATATATTGAAAACTGATTAAACAAATTATAAAAAAGTGGTGGTTAAATGAAAAAATTGTTTATAATTGCAATTCTGGTTATGAGTGCTGTGCTTATAAGTTCAGCATATGCGCCGGGCAATGTAGATACAGACTCGGTTGCAATAACTACAACAGGAGGTTCATATGGTATTTTATCAACAGATGTTGTTGCATCGAAAGATGTAGAAGAGGAACCTGCAGACTCTGTTGACCTTTCGGTGATAGAAAACGCAAACTGCTGGGCAGACAAGCCTGCGTACAGGCCAGGGATTGACAAGGGATACTTTATATGGCAGGGGAAGTGTGCAAACTTTATCTGGGTTGACTGGAGCGGGGACACAAAAGCTAAGTGGAAAAAATGGAGAAAAATAAAAGATGGTATTGATACTGATGAAGAAGAGCCAACTGTAAGTGAAGTTGAAGAGGTTGAAGCGGAAATAATTGCACTTACAGAAGAAGAAACAGCAGAGGCGGAAAGTGAAAATGTAATTGAAGTAGTGAATGTTGATGTTGCAGTTTGCCCAACAGAATGTGATACATCTGACATTATGTGCCCTGAAGGAAAAATCATTGTAAGCAAAACGGACAACTGCGGGTGTGTAAAGAAAAGATGTATTGTAAAACCAAAACTGCTTTACGAAGTGCAGGGAAGAATAATCAGTAATGGACAAATATTTGATGTCGGAACGAGAAAGTTTGATGGTTACGATGTATTAAGATTCAACAACAATGAAATAAAGTTCAAGGCAAAGGTCGGGCCACACTTTGATGGGATATACTTCAGAACAACAGGAGCTGTTGTTCTAATGGAATTATGGTTTGACGGGGAAAAAGAAACAAAGGTTATAAACATAGGGAAAAACAAAAGACATCCTGAAAACAACCCGTTTAAAATGAAAGTAAGGCCGGCAGAAAAACCAAGAACCTGCGCTGATGGAGAAATGATATACAATAGAAAATGTGTAAGAAATGTTGGTACGAAAACTGTCTCAACAGCACCAGCCAGTGGGGGGGTTGCTGTGTCAGAGCAGCCACCAAGTTCAGGTTCTGGCGGGGGAAGTGGTGTAACCTCTTCTGCTACTACAGACATTGCAATGGATGAAAGTGGAGCAGTTCTAATTGATGATGGAAGTTTCACAGCAGATGAACCTGGG
>DAOVKX010000065.1 GCA_030631505.1 Candidatus Nanohaloarchaea archaeon | reverse complement strand
ACTGTGAACAGTTTTCCTATGTTCGTAACCGGAGCCAGATCCCCATAGCCAATAGTGCTGAGCGTTATCACAGTGAAATAAAAAGCGTCGATGGGGGTCCATCCTTCCACATACATATAAAACAAGGTTCCCGGGATTAAAGTAATTATAACGAGAAACAGCAGTGCTCTCACTTCCGGGTCTTCAATAGTTTCCCTGATTCCCTTAAAGAATCTGAAAAGTGTTTTAATAAATGATATCATCCGATTACCTCTATACTACTTGTCATTGCAGGGTTTATTAGTCTTTGCAGGCGAACTTTAAAATACACAGGTTCCATCACTGCATACTGTTCTGCAAAAGAAACATACTCATTTTTTCCCTGCCAGAATATGCCTGCCCAGTGAAGGGCCGAGAATAGCAGACACTATTGCCAGAATCATAAACGAGGAGAACAGGTTTTCGTTTATCAGCCCCATTTTGCTTCCCACTTCCACAGCTGCGATTATTAAACTCAGTCGGGCAGTATGGAACAGGCCGAGTGCAATGCTTTCCCTAAAGTCAAAGCCCCTGATTTTTGAGATGAACGCAACACCGGCGATTTTTGATAATAGTCCGACTGCTATTATGATTCCCAGAATCTCCATATTTGCAAGATTTGAAAAAAGGGATGGGATATTTATTTTCGCGCCCATGAATATGAAAAACAAGGGGATAAAGAAGCCATAGCCAAAGCTTTCAAGTTTTTTCTCAAGTATTGATGCTTTCGGCGTCAGTTCAGATATTATCAGCCCTGCGATAAACGCGCCCATGATAGAGTGAAAGCCCAGCTCCTCTGAAATTGCCGCAAGGATGACTATCAAGGCAAATGAGAACCTGACTTCGGTCTCAAAATGCGCTTTTTTGGAAACCCAGCTCTCTATTTTCTCCCGGATGTTGTTTTTCCTGATTATCCACGGAATCAAAAAAATGATAATAATCAGCATTAGAGAATAAAAGAACGAGGCAGAGAAAGAACCATTGATAAGCGTTAATGAAACTGCCAGAAGGAACATGCTGATTATGTCAACTGCAACCACTGAGCCAAACAGGACATGTGAAAATTCCTTTTTATATTTAAGTTCCTTTGACAGGGGCAATATGATGCCGAGTGAGGTTGTTGAAAAAATTGTTCCCATGAGCAGAGGATGTATACCGACATAAGATGAAAGCAACACCCCTGACAAAAAAGGTATTAAAATCGAAAAAGCTGCTATTGCAGCGGTTTTGGAAAAATGTTTTCTTATTTCCTCAAAGTTAATCTCCACTCCGGCAAGGAACATAATATAAATCAAGCCAAAGACCGAGAAAAAGTCTATCAGCATGTGCGCAGGAATTATATTGAACCCTGATTTTCCAAGAATTATGCCTGTTATGATTTCAATAATTATTACAGGCAGTCTGACCCGTTTTGAAAGTATGGGGGTTACTGTGACTGCCAGAAGGATTATTACCAGCACCAGTGTTAATGATTCTGCCATTCTAAATTATAGACAAATTTCCCTTATATAGTTACTTTTATCTTATCAGGAATCTGCTGCCTGGTTACTGTGATAAACAAATAGCGCGTGAAACCGCTCTCCCTAACTCGTAACTCGGTGTTGACCATGTGTGGCAGCTATACTCACAACAGTCAATTACATGCACTCTGTTGTCCTCCTGACATTCAGTTAATATATCTCCAGTTTGGCAAAATCTTTCAGTTTCTTCTTCACTATACTCACAGTATCCACAGACACCATCACTGCATCCAGGCATAGGATATTCACCCCATACAGTTCCGTCATCACTGCATTTCTCCAGGCCGTTTTCAACACTTTCTGAACACCTCAGAGTTTCTGGAGCGCAGATAACTCCTCCAGTGCAGTCAGGGTCTTTTGAACATTCTTCATCGCTTTCACATTCCGGATGGCACACCCCGTCAGATTCACAGTCTTTTCTGCAGCCACATACACATTCATCACCCTTGCAGTCACTTATTAAATTCCTGCAACTTAAACCGCTACCTACGCAATCTATTTCTTTTATGTTGTTCCCCCCAGAGTCCAATGATACCTGTATAGTACATATTGTCTGATCTTTGTGTCTCCAGTAACTGCCACTATTTGCTGCTGCTCCGACATACAGCCAGTCGCAGATATTGTCAACCAGGCATTCAAGCCCATTTATCGTGTTCATTGTGGTTCTGCATATCTCCCCTTCATTATTCAACACATATTCCGGCAGATTATCTTCCATACATTCTTTGACCTCGCATAGAGGGTTTTCGCAGTCAGGGTCTGGTTCTCCACAGTTCAATTTACAGCAGGAAGGATCTTCAGCTTCACATTTACATTCCGGGACGATATCAATACAATAGCCATAGGACCTGCAACAGGTTGCTGTCGGGGCCTCGCAGCCGGATACGTCCGGGATTTCATAGCCACCTCTGCATGCTTCACAGCATACACCTACACGCGCGCATTCAGAGCATGGAGGGCAAGAACCACCGCAGTCAATACCTTCCTCATCACCGTTTTTTATTTCATCAACACATGTAGGTTCCGGCGGAACCGGGCACGGCTCGCACACAGCGCCGCCGCAGTCAATACCTTCCTCATCACCGTTCTGCACTCCGTCAGAACATGTCGGGCAGTCAAACACGCAGTTTTCATTGTTTTCGCCAATCTCAGGTTCACAGACACCATTTCTGTTGCACGGCGAACAGCAGGTCTTGTAGCTTACAGTGCATGTACCCCCATCAAAATCTGCATCCTTGAGTTCAACAGAAAAACCATCGTTTAGACGTATCACATTTTCTTCGTCCATACTGGTTTTAAGGTATTCCGTTGACAAGTCATCAACTTTAATCCAGCAACTTTCAACATCGTCCTGAGAACTTTTTTGCAAGCCATACAGAGTCACTTTATGAGTTTTAACTTCATTCATTTCGAGGAAGGGAACATCAATTGACTGGCCCATCTGAAACTCTTTTTCATTGAGCAGTTTTACTGTGACTTCTATCACTGTTGTGGCATGGTAATCATAGCAGTACGCCCAGAGATATTTGGATAAATCCTCACAATCTTTGCATTTTTCACAGTCGTCCTTGTCGCAGCCATCATGAGTGCAATCTTCATCATCCGGGTCATCGCATTCATGGCAGTCTTCATCATCAGGATTATTGCTGCAGGAGTCAAAAACACAGTTTGAATCTCCAGGGCATCCTTGCGGACAGGTTTCATCATCAGGGCACTTTGTTTTCAGGGCATCTCTCTGCTCTTTGGTGATTTCACAGTAATCATTTAAATTCCCATCCACAAGACCCTCGTCTATTGCATCTTTTATTCCATATTTCTTGTAATCCTCAACTACAAACTTGAACTCTCTGTTGCTTGCCCCGATAGTCCTTGGAAATTCAGGAGCATCCATATCTGCAAGAGCATATATTTGTTTTTCCAAAACCACCATTTTATAAGAAGATAAGCTACTGCTTTCACTCGTTTCTTCTTTTTCAACACAGAGCCCATCCTCGCAGTCTTCATCTTCACTGCAGCAGTCAATGCCTTCATCCCCTATACAACAATCTTTATCTTCTCTGCAGCACGTTGTATGATAACAGCAATCTCTGTTTTCTCTATCTTCGCACCGGTCATAACAATCCGCAGGCTCATGGTCACATATGTAACTCTTAATTTCCCCTTTATTCTCAATTTCAACATTGTTTTCAAGAAGCCGAAGTTCATAATTTATTCCTTCAGGCGCCTGCTTGTTCCATTCCTGCTCCATCAAAGTCAGCTGTGTTTTTATATCATTTTTTATTGCGTTTTTGATTGAGCCCTCTGATTTCCCCCATAAAGTTGTTAATTCTTCCTCTCCGGTTTTTTTGTCAGGCTCTAACTCGCACTCGCTTTCACCTTCTGCATGAACCTTGTCGCCGACAGAATTCTTAAGCGATATGTAAAGGGCGTTTTCTATATTCAGTCCCACACCCTTTTCTTTCACAAACGCCTCTGCTTTGTCATACAGGTTCCAGTATTCGTCATTTGTTTTTGTCTCTATAACGCCGGTGTCCCTTATTGTTGAACCTTTCAAAGCAGGGCTCCCCTTTTCGTAGTAGCCCTTAATCCTGTTCTTTGTTGCTGCGGTTCCGCCCAGCAAGTTGTCTTCTGAACGTAAAAAGGCACCCTCTATTTCATCCATTTCAATAAAGGGCACTCCTTCTTTTTCAGCACCCATGTATTCATTGAAAGATGTTTTATAGCTGTTGAGATACTCTGTCAGTATGCCGTTACTGCTTCCCACGATTCCGTTGCCATAAATTGATGCCGCCACCTGCTTTACAACTGCGACATTTTCACCAGATGCAGTAAGAGTCAGGGTTCCGCCGGAAGAGACACTATAGGTGTAAATGCCTGTTTCTGTTATTTCACCAAGAACCGCACCATTAAATTCCAATTCCACATTTCCCGGCTTCAGCATGAATATCTGGACAAGCAGCTCCTTTGGCGAATCGCTGCCTGCGGGAATTACAATGGTTTTCGCTCCTATAATGGAATTTTCATCTTTGTAGCACGTATAGGGTATCCTGTCATAACTTTTTTTATCATTAACAAGCCTCCAGTACAAAATTCCATCGTTTGTTTTTTTACAGATGACGTCATCGCAGTTTAATCTGGCGCTGTCTGCGCCGCCCATTTCCGCCAGATCACTGGATGTGTACAGCAAAGCATAAGCCAGCGCGGATTTTTCAAATACCTGCTCCGAGCTTTGAATTGTTTTATCTATGTCTGTTGTCTTATAGGAATTCATTGCAATATTTACTTTTCTTATGCCGGTCTCCAGAAATTTAATATTGCTGTAAACAGAGTACATCAGGAGAAATGGCACTATTATAAGCATCAATACTACCAGAGGTCCCTGGCCTATTCTTCTTTTTGCCATTTTTTTAACACCACAACCGCTTTATGCTCTAAATTAGGTACGGATAATAACTCTGTCAATGTTCTGTTAAGCTTTTCCATATCGCCGGCTTCTTCGTTGTCTTCTTCATCAGGACATGGGGCAGGCCCTGTGGGTTCAAGATCGCCGGTATCAGGAGGTTCTGAATTTTTGTCATTGCATATATAGATTCCATATCTCCAACAACCTTCACCAAATCTTTCAGTTACTTTTGTTCCAACTTTTATGCATTTGCATTTCCCTTCACTATTCTGCACACAACCGCTATTGCAAGCAATGTTCCCAATAAAATAGGATACTTTAACATTTTCATCAGGACAATCCCCTCGAGTTATGTCAAATTCATCAATATAATCTGTGCCTGTTCCACTCCCAATATGGAAATATTTTTTATTTTCAAAATCCACATAGAACTCATATGTTAAATCATCATCTTTATTGAGTTCATGTATTTTACTTAATTCCACTGCAATACAATCCCGAACATTTACAGAATGAAATGGCTCCTCGTTGTTTCTTATTATATATGTTTCGGAATTTTCATATTCGCTCCCTTCCAGACCTGCACCCTGCGCTATAGACAGGGCAATCAACTCTTTTAGCGGCATATTCATGGATTCGCACTGGTCATAATTCAGCAGGGCGTACAAATCCGTATTGGTCTGGAAAGCTTCCTCGGTATAGGCAACCCCCTCCATAGTCCTGGAAGTAACCACTGCGTTTATTGTAACGGCTGCTATAATCAGCATCAGAACCAGGAGAACTGTTATTGCAAGAGACAGTTGGGCTTTTCTGCTCATTTAACCTGCACCCCCGCCACCATCGCCTGAACCTCCCTCTGCGCCACTGTCCCCGGAAAGCTCTTCTTTTTTCATGCCGAACTCGATTTTCTCCACAGAGGT
>DAOVKX010000082.1 GCA_030631505.1 Candidatus Nanohaloarchaea archaeon | reverse complement strand
GTATTCAATGATGGAACCTGTCGTAAGAAGAAAGATTAGTGAAGTCATTGAACTGTATAAGCTTGAACCAACTTTGAAAGATATATATGTTGAGGGAATCTGTGATAAGTTGATTGTTGAATCATTTTTAGAAAAAAATGCTATTAAACATGTTTCTATTTATGAAATAGATGTGATAGATTTTTCTGACTTGTATGAAAAATCGCCAGAATTGAAAAGGAACAATAAGGCAAAAATTATTGGATTGTCCGAACAACTTAAATTAGCCCATGGTAATTCTCTTAAATTTATAAGTTGCATAGCTGATAGAGATTTTGATGATTTGTTAGGAATAAGTTATAATAAGTACCTCCTTTTTACAGACTTTACATCCTTTGAGATGTATTTATTCAATAAAAAATGCATAAATACTTTTTATAAGAGGATATTACATACATTCCCATTCGGAGCCCAAACAGCAATAAACACATTATCCGAACCACTAAAAGAGTTATTCCTTATCCGTTATTCATTTATTTGCCTACCTCGGAGTAATGGACAATGTGATTTTATAGACATAAAAAAAACATGTAATATAGATAAAAAAACTGGACAGATTAGGTTTGATTCAACGGAATTTCTCAAGAAAATGCTCCATAAATTAAACCTATACCCCAAAAAAGAAAAATATGAGAAACACATTGAAAGTACAAGAGCAAAATTGCCTAAGGATATTAGACACACTATAAGGGGTCACGACTTCATACACTTGTTTTTTCTATATATAAATAAAATAAAAAACAATATTAAAATAAATGAAGAAACGCTGGAAAGAGTCTTCTTTATGTGTATAGATCATGATGAATTGATTAAATACAACCTATTTTCTTCTTTATTATCTAAATATTCTTGATTAAATCAATAAAGTTCCAATAAACTAACCAAAAATTTGGGTCGAAGTAGAACTTGTTTCGTACGGAGCCATTAATCGCTACGTGATTAAACGAAGTCAGTAATGTATAGCATTTTCGGGTTTATCTCTTGCTTTCTTGAGAAAGGTTTTTCGAGTTTTGTATGGGAGAAAAAAATCTCATCGAAAAAGTTGGTGTATACCGACGACAAGGTGGCTTAAAAATTGCGTATAAATATGCGATTATCAGAAATCCGACGAAGTCGGATTTGGGATTCAGTAGCTTCTAAGCTTAATTGACTCCCAATAATCTGTTGTTCCCCAAAGGCACGTTTTCTGTATAGTATTAACCGATGCGCCGTAGTTTTGTGCATATAAATCGATAGTATGGGCACAATTTTGAGGAACAACATTCAACCGAACTTTTATCAATCAAAATATGTAAGAGATTACTATGAAACTCATAATCTCAGGCACTCCGGGAACAGGCAAAACTTCTGTTGCAAAGGAATTGGCAGAAAAAACAGGTTTTAAATTAATCATGGTAAATGATTTTGCTGAAAAAAATAATTTAATTGCCGGCTTTGATGAAAAACGGAAATGCAAAATCGTGGACACCGACCTGCTAAAAAAGGGGATAAAAAAATTAAAGGGGGATTTTGTAATTGAAGGGCATCTGGCTCATTTTTGTCATGGGGATTTTGTATTTGTTTTGCGCGCAGAGCCAAAAGAACTTGAAAAAAGATTAAAGAAAAGAAAATGGAATGGAAAAAAGATTAAAGAAAATGTTGAAGCGGAAATTCTGGGAATAATATTATATGAAGCGTGCAAAGAAAACAAAAATGTTTTTGAGATTGAAACAACAAAAAGAAGCGCAGAAGAAACAACCAACATAATTTTGAAAATACTTAAAGGGAAAAATATAAAGAAATATAAACCCGGGAAAATCGACTGGATGGAGTATTTAGGATAAAAACATTAGTTACATTCTTTTTTTAAGCGATATATCTTAGCACCTTGTGGGATGTTTGAACCATCAGGAATAGATGGAAATCTGCTCTTTAAACCATCTACGGTAATTCCTCTTGTTTCTGCCATACTTTCAAGTTCCCATTTATCTCTAAGGTATGGCTGTATTTTATCGCTTCCGTATTTGGGGTCTTCTAATTTTTTCTTTATTTTTTCAGCTAACTCTTTTCCCGAAGGCAAATCTTTCAAAGCTTCTCTCATTGCTTTATCTATATTACTTTCATATCCCATAATAAACATAATATATTTAAAAACTTATATAGATAATTAGATAACTTACCTTCAAAGGTGAATCTCATGGCAAAAGGAAAAAACCCTATTATGGAAAAAAGAATGTTTGAAAACATGTATATCTGCATGAAGTGCAATGCAAGGAACAAACTGAAAAGCCTTAAAAAAGCAAAATGCAGAAAATGCGGTTCAAAAGCACTAAGACTAAAAAGAAAACTTAAAAAGGGTGCATAACATACTAAGAGAGTGCTTTGAATTAACCAGACCTGCAAATGCGCTGGCAGCAGGTTTTGCATCATTGGTGGCGGTTTTCATAGCTTCTGCCAATGTGCAGGCGACAGCAACCCATCTGTTTGTTTTTCTCAGTGTTTTTCTGGTTACTGCCGGGGGAAATATAATTAATGATTATTTTGACGTAAAGGTAGACAGGGTTAACAAGCCATACAGACCCATACCTTCAGGACGAATTGAAAGGAAATTTGCATTAAGGATAGCTGTATCTGCCATGCTTCTCGGAATACTTGCTTCATCCCAGATAAACAATTACTGCCTGATACTCGCTGTTTTAAACTCAGTTTTGCTTATTGCGTACAACAAAATAAAAAGGGATTCTGTATTTGGTAATTTCATTATAAGTTATCTGGCAGGTTCTGCTTTTCTTTTCGGCGGGTTTGCCATGATGTCACGGCTGGATGTAATATATGTCCTGTCATTAATGGCAGGTTTGAGCACTTTTGCAAGAGAGATAACCAAAGATATAGAAGACATGGACGGTGACAGGGGAGAAAAAACAACAATTCCTTTGAAATACGGAGTGCAAACCGGAGGCATAATTGCGGCGACAACACTGGTTTTGGCAATCATTTTAAGCCTGCATCCCCAACTCACAGAAATGCTTGGCAAAGATTATACATACAGCATCTTCTTTGCAGACACAATATTTTTTTACTGCGCAACAAGACTGCTTTTCTCTCCTGTAAAATATGCAAGGGACCTGCAACGGCTTGAAAAGGCCGCAATGTTCATAGCAATATTTGCCTTTGCTGTGGGAGTTTTGTGATTAAATAGGAAATAACCGTCAAAAAACGGCGTTTTATCGAAAGTTTTAAAAAGAAATAAGTAATATTCTATTTTAATGTTCAAATTTGAACAAACAATAAAATACTAAGAACAGAGAAAATTAAATTTTAAGAGGACTTTTTTCTTTGTATCAATTAGTGGAGGAGTATTAATATGGAAGGACAAGTTAAGTGGTTTAATGAAACCAAAGGTTTCGGATTTATCAAAGGCGATGATGATGTGGAGTATTTTGTACATAATTCCGCTTTGTCAGAAGGTGTGATGATACAGGAAAACGATCGTGTATCTTTTGAACCTGCTGAAACCGAAAGAGGAAAACAAGCTCAAAAAGTTGCTTTGCTTCAAAAAGACAGCGAATCAGAAACAAAAGAAGATGTTGAAGAGACTGAAGAAAAAGCAACAGAAGAAACTGAAGAAGAAAGTAAAGAATAACTGCTGTATAGTTGATTAGATAGCAGGATTACGCTAAGTTAGTGAATCTATAATTCTTTTCATGTGAATAAGGATAAAGAATAGTGTTCACTTTTTGCCACTACTTCTGTTAAAAAGAAGACATGGGTGAGGTAGTGGCTACTTTGTTATATCCATTATAAGCCAACTCTATGCTTTTTTAATTCTTACGAACTAAGTTCAATGCCAATCCCGGCTTTTCTGCTTCCGATATTTACTATTTTGATTTTGAAAACATTATCATCAATAATTTTCTTTACTTTTTTTCAATGGCAATAAATAAAAAAAATCTCCTGAAATTCGCTATTCCAATTGGAGCAAGCTCGGAGGTATTACGCGAATTTCTAAGACGGAGATTTTTAATTGCATTAAAAACTATACAGACAATTAAATCTGCGGAAATTCAGTGCAATATGTGTATTTCCTAACTTTCTCTGTGTTATTCGTGAGAAAGAAGCTTGGAATCACTAAAAGATTCCATACTTTTTAGTCTTCCTTTCCAGGATTAGACCACAGCAAGCTGTGAGGTATTAAACTCAGAAAGGAATAAAAAGAAACAAATAATAAAAACTTATAAT
>DAOVKX010000046.1 GCA_030631505.1 Candidatus Nanohaloarchaea archaeon | reverse complement strand
CTGATGCTGTTACCGTGTAATTTCCTATTGGAACATCTGATATTTTATATCCTCCAAGAACATTATGCATAAGTCCTGGTATTGGGAGAGAATTTCCATCTACATTTTTGTAGTACTCCACACCCTGGATTAAAGAAGATGCGCAGTTGCCTACACCTGCAATTGCAACTTTAATATCGCTCATTGAATCACTATTTGTTTTACCATTGTAAAATATTATAATTATACACTTTAAAGTTTAAATTTATTTGCTTTTATCCCGCATAACTATTTAATATTCTAACCGCAAATATTTATATGGTGAAAAAACCACTTGAAAAACTTATAAAACTGAATACTTATGATTGCCTTTGGACCTATATCCTGAGAATATTGGCTGAAAAACCAGCTCACGCATATTCCCTAAGAAAGGAAATTAAAAACAGGTTTGGTTTTGAGCCGGGAACTGTTACATCATATAAGGTTCTTTATCTACTTGAAACAGACGGCTATGTAGAAAGGGAAAAGCACGGACGAAAAGTGATATACACAATAACAGAAAAAGGTTCTGATGCTTTAAAGATGGCGTCAAGATTCTACAGGAAACAGTTTGATAATTTAAGCATTTAGCGTGATTTCTGATGAAATTTTTGCAGGAATTTATAAACAAATGGTTCTGGCAGCCAAAAATACATCAGGAAGGATATAATGTAGTTGATACAACTGTTTATTCATTAATTTTTGTTTTGGCGGTTTTTTTGGTCTACAAATATTTCCTTAAACCAAAACTGAAAAAAAAAGAAATATGTTTTGACAAAACTTTTATGATTGCCCTTTGCGGATGGGTATTATCAGCTTCAGGTTTACGGGTTTTGAGGGACCTGAACTTCTATGAAACTTATTGGCTTGTGTCTCCAGGCATCTCTTTTGTAATTTTTATACCTTGCATTCTAACTCTTTTTTTATCTCTGAAACTAGGAAAGAAACAATATTACAAGCTTTGGGGCTTGGTTGGCTACGCGTTTGCTTTTTTTAATATCCTTAAACTCCCTCTAAATAACATACCTGGATTTGTCTGGGTTATCTCAATAATATCCGGTTGGATTATACTTTTTAGTTTCCTGAAAAGAAAATTTTCAAAGTTTCTGACATCATGGAACCTTGGAGCAATTTATGCCCATCTTTTTGATGCAACGGCGACCTTCGTGGCAATGCAGTTTTTCGGGTTCAGGGAACTTCATATCCTGCCGACTTTTTTGATAAATCAGTTTGGCCCATGGATAATGTTTCCCCTTAAATTATCAGTTGTTCCTTTAGTTCTGTATTTAATTGATAAATATTCAGAAAACGAAAACGATAAAAAATACCTCAAGATAATAATAATCATCTTGGGCCTTGCGACAGGAAGCAGGGATTTGTTATTATTGCTCTCTTCCTGATTACCAGGGCACATCCTTGCTGCCTGTTAGATAACTGATAATATTTGATACTCTATGGAGTGGTGGCGTTATTATAATTAATATTATGACCCACTGCCATATAATTATAATATCCGCAAACAAATAAACAAACAACAATGCGCCGAACAGGAAATCCAGCTGGTCAAATATCGGCAAATCCGCGCCCCTCTTCAAGTTCATTCTCCTCTTAAAAAAACTTTCAACAATATCTCCAAATAATGCGCCAGCGCCCAAAATGATACCTAATTGAAAACTTTGACTTATGAGACCAACCGAACCAATTTGCTGCATCAGCCAGCCAACAATTCCAGCAATCAAAATCCCGCCAATTAACCCTTCAAAAGTTTTGCCTTTACCTAAAAGTGGCTTTCCATCAAAGAATTTTTTGTTGAAATCTATCAGTATTTTGCCTTTAAGAAGTACAGGCATAGCGTTCGCAAAATACGCTGGCAGTATAAGCCATAATGATTCAAGAATTAGTTGGATTACACCCATATTAAAGAATTAATGTTTTTTATTTAAATAATAACTTATGTACTGGGTCGGAAGTTATAATTATTAAGAAAATTATTATTAAAAGTAAGGAGAAAAGATACAACATATAAGTTCGCCTACCACTTAGAGCAGCTACAAACCCAATTAGACTCCCCAATGCCATACAAAAGAATTACTCAAACTAATTTAAATAAATGGTGGGCCGAGATTCTAAATTAATCTCTTTTAATTCAAACGGCAAAGTACATACAAAAACTATATTTAAAGCCAAGTCTATTGAATTTGTATGAAATTAAATATATCTAAAGTTCAATTTAGCAAAAATGATATTAGAAGAAAAATTAAAATTCCTTCTATTTTTACTGAACAGTTAGCAGAGGACATAGGCCACCATATTGGTGATGGTTATATGAAAGAACGGGACGGCAAAGGTTTTCACAAATATGAATTACTATATTTTATGCATTCTATTGATGATAAACATTATTTTAGAAATGTATTTTTACCAAGAAAACAAAGATTATTCAATTTTAGACCAAATTCAACTTATAAATATTCTACTGAAAATAGTATTTATCTGAGAATACAATCTAAAGCTATATTAACATTTTACAGAGATGTTATCGGGGTCCAAGAATCACCAAAAATCAACATGAAAATCCCAAAAATCATATTTTCTAAAAAAGAATTTATGGCAGGGTTTCTTAGAGGTTATATCGATTCCGATGGATGTTTGTATTTTATGAGAAAGAAGAAACTAAATGACTATTCAATGGTAAGATTTGACCTTAGTGATAATATTTTATTTAAAGACCTTAAGAAAGTATTAAAGATATTCGGGTTTACTTTTTGTGATTATATCTATAGAAAATTAGATAGAAGAACCGATAGGACAAGTATAGCATATAAAATTGATGTATGTGGAAACTTTAATCTAAAAAAATGGATAGACCTCATTGGTTTCAATAATCAAAAACATATAGTAAAATATAGTTTGTGGAAGAAGGTCGGTCACTGTCCGCCAAATATATCTTTGAATGATAGAATCCATTTATTAAGGGATGGGCCGGAAGAGATTTGAACTCTTGATCTTCGCCTTTCTTTCACGCAGTGGAAGAATTCAGCAAATTCTAATTTGCGTGATGTAAGGGCGACGTCATACCAGGCTAGACTACCGGCCCATATTCTATATTCACTGACATAATTCTTGAACAAATTAAACCAAAAAACAGTGTCAGTTAATATATGGAAAAAACACAGGTTTCGCAAAACCACCAAAAATTACAAAGCAATTTTTTAGTGTATTCTGATTGGTGTTTTTTACAATATATATAATTCAGGGCAACAAATATAAATTTATGTTATCTTTTGAGCAGGGAGAACTTCTGGTAAAATCAGCAAGAAAAAGTATAGAAAACTAGTTGGTTGATAAAAAATATGAAATAAAATCATCTGAAAACTGGTTAAACGAAAAAAGAGGATTATTTGTTACTCTGCACACATATCCGGAAAAAGAGTTAAGGGGCTGCATTGGTTTTACAGAGCTGGTTTATCCTCTGAAAAAGGCATTAGTGGAAGCATCTGTTTTTGCATCGTTTAAAGATACAAGATTTAACCCATTGACAAAAAAGGAACTGGGTAAGGTAACTATTGAAGTTTCTGTATTAACAGAACCGCAATTAATAGAGTATAAAAATCCAGAGGAACTTTTGGAAAAAATAGACCAGTTTAAGGATGGTCTGATTCTGAAAAAGGGATCTAATTCAGGTTTGTTTTTGCCGCAGGTCTGGGAGCAACTGCCGGATAAAAAGGAATTTTTATCAAACCTGTGCTTTAAGGCAGGATTGTTAAATCCGAATGCATGGAAAGATAAATCTGTACAGGTTTGCAAATTCAATGTGCAAATTTTTGAAGAAAAAGAACCTAATGGGAACGTCATTGAAAAACCGCTTATTTGACTGGTTTTTTTCTGATTTTTGTAATAATAAAGATTTATATATACTCGTTCTCAAATATGAATATTTGGGTGGTCTTTATGGCGAAAAAACTGAATTTACCATTGGCAGCAATGGAACGCCTGTTGAGAAATGCAGGCGCAGAAAGGGTTTCAAAAAAAGCCGCAGAATTATTTGCAGAAGTTCTGGAGAATACTGCATCACGCATCGGAGAGGAAGCAGTTTTACTGGCTAAACACTCCGGGAGAAAAACAGTCAATGCAGAGGACATAAAATTAGCGCACAAGAGACGGTAAACTGCAACTATCACTTAATTCCCAAGAATTCTAAAATGTAATCTTCTTGTTATAGAATCGGTTTTGGTTCGTATTTAGCTTCAGTAGGGTATTTATTTATTAATTTTTCTGCTTTCTTTGCAACCGAATATATTTGCTTTTTTGCATTTCCGACAAAATGCATTTTGTCTTCAAATATTTTTTCAATTTCATTTTTATCCAGCAGGAATTCAGTGTCTTCATTTAGTAACATTGCTAAATTATTTTCAGAACTGCCTGTTTCCCTCATACGCAGTGCTTCTCCAACTGCATATTTCTTGATTAGTTCATGTGATTCTTCTCTCCCCATACCTTTTTTTTGGGCTGCGTTAAGCAATTCCGTAGTTGCTAAAAACGGAAGATATTTGTCGACTTCAGCTTCTATCACTTTAGGATATATACCCATCTCATTCAGAACAGTCAATGTAGTTTCACAAAGGCCATCTGAAGTATAAAACATATCTGGAAGAATTACCCGTCTTACCATAGAACAAGACACATCACCTTCTTCCCATTGGTCGCCGGAAAGTCTTGATACTCCATCTGTGTACATTTTTAGTAGTTCAGAAAAACCGCATATTCTTTCTGAACTGCGCGTATTCATTTTATGAGCCATTGCGCTTGAGCCAACCTGCCCTTCTCTAAATCCTTCTGTTACAAGTTCATATCCGCTCATCAGCCGCATTGTTTTAGCAAAATTCTCGCAGGCAGAGCTAATTACAGAAAGGTGTGAAGCAAGTTTATAATCAAGAGATCTAGGATAAACCTGACCAGGAGAATCTAATATTTCTTTAAAACCAAGATAATCCGCAACTTTACGTTCCAGTTCTTTTACCTTTTCCTTACTTCCAAGCAAAGTTAGAATATCAAATTGAGTTCCCACCGGACCCTTTATACCCCTTAATGGATAGTTTTCTATAAAATTCTCGAAGTCAACTAAATGTATATAAAGCTCTTCTGCCCACATGGAAAATCTTCTTCCCAGAAGTGTTGGCTGTGCAGGCTGATGGTGCGTTCTTGCAGTTAAGACAAGATCATAATACTCTTCGGATTTATCAATTAAATGCCTTAAAACAGAAACATATTTGCCGAATATTATTTCAGAGGCTTTTTTAAGTTGCATCTGTTCAACATTATCAGTTAAACCCCGGCTCGTCATCGCTTTATGAACATACTCGTATCCCCCGGCAGCTTCGTTGAATGCTTCTATTTTTGCTTTTACGTCATGTCTTGTTTTCCTCTCTATTTCTTTAATCCTCACTAAATCAATAGTTTCCTTTGCCGCTTCGTAGGCACTTATAGCTTCATCAGGGATACAGACTCCTGAATCCTTTTGAGCTTTCGTAACAGCTATCCACAAGTTCCTTTCAGAAAGCGTTTTTCCTTTTTCTGAGAAAATATAATTAATTTCTTCTGTAGTATACCTTTCAGATAAAACATTCAAATTTGCCATAATTACACAGGATTAATTGTTAGAAAAATAATTTATATTTATTGTTCTTAAGATACTTAAAAATAATAATGCAGGGAGAGGGATTCGAACCCCCGAACTCACTAAGAGACTGGATTTCTTATATCATCGGAAATAATTTCCATCATTACTCAAGATTTCTTGAGTCCAGCGCCTTTCTCTGGGAACCATAAAAGTTCACTTTTTAACCAACTGCAAGATTGGGCTTGAGCGCAAAGCGCGAAACCCTCAAATGATTGAACTGTTTGCAGTTCAAACCAGACTTGGCGACCCCTGCATAACTAAGAACTAATTAATCAGGCAATTTTATATTATTTTAAGTCACAAAACAGGCACTTTGTGTTTAAATGAACAATTTAAGTCAAAACTCACCAGATAATTTAAAAACCAAGGAGTATATCAACAAATAGGATATTGCCGGATTTTTCTGTTTCCTTTACTGATTGTCCATTTCAGACAACTTGGATTTTAAAGAGTTCAGGCTGGAGTTTAAACCGGAAATGTCATCTTCAGGGGAATGTGTATGTTTTGCAACTGAGCCAAGTTTATTTGCAGATACAAGTTGCCGGTCAATTTCATGTATTTTCACTTCAAGCTCGTTTAAGTTAAATTCCAGTTTTTCAGTTGCCTCGCTTTTTAATTTCTCTGCCTTTGCAAGTATAGATAATGTTTCTGCAGTTTTTTCTATATCTTTTTTTATGTTTACCAGTTCTGCAGCAATCTCGGTGTGGTTTTCCAGTTTTACAAATAAATGGTTCTCTGGAGAGGTAACCTTCACTGGAATTTCCGGTGCTTTGCTTCTTGGAACTGGAGGCGGCATCATTGCCATGTTTCTTGGAACTTCAGGTTCCTGAACATCCACTCCCCTTTGCGGCGGCGCAGGCATCCCTTCTTCAGGTATATTTTCTCTGAATTCAGGTTCTGCTTCTTCTGACACCCCCTCATCAAGACCAATTGCCTTTCTCAATCTTTTTATATCTTCTTCATCAACCTTTTTAGCCATCGTTTCACCAACTTAACCAAAACAAGATAGGAAAAATCTTGATTTTGAACTATTTTTCCACCAATTAACCAATTTCATGTATCATCAATAAAAATGGAAGACGCCAGTCGAACTATTTTTCCACCAATTACCAACGCTCACAAACGCACCCCTAAAAATCAGGAACACTATCCTCTTATAATTAAGATTTAGAATATTCATATTTATATCTTTATTCCCAAGCGGGTTCAGTACCCCGCAGCTTGCTGCAGATATAATTCACTTGGGAAGACTAAAAATCGCCGGATTAGTTAAGGCGATTTTTTTTATTTGATGCGACCGCCGGGATATGTTCGAACTACTCTGTTCTGCACAATTATGAAAGTTGTTATCAACTTAAGGTTGATAGTTGTTTAACATTGCACCAATTGCAAGTTCTATACCAAACGAAGTTTGGTATTGATTTCCTAAAAAATCACATAGTGATTTTTGGGACCCAAAAATCTTCGATTTTTTAGGTGATTGAACTTAGTAAGTTCATTGAACCCGGGTAGCAAGCTTGGGAAGCTTGAATCATACCAGACTAGACCACGGTCGCACACATATTGAAATTTGGTTAAGAAGAGATTTAAAGTTTCCAATACATCAACAATTCATGGATGTAGTGCTCGGTTCCGGAGAAAATAAATATAGCATTAATGTAGGGGAGACCATTGCTAAACTTGCAAGGATTAAATCCGTGGTTTGTGGTTATGGGTCGCTTCCACATCGTTTGATTGAAGAATGTGGATTCAAAGTTGGCAAAAAACCAGATATAAAAGCTTTAGAATATTGGCCAGATTTCCTAAGCATATTATACCATCCAAAAGTATACAAGAGAATCAGAAACGGAAAGATAGACCTTAGTGGTTCTAAACTTTTAATCCCTGGATTTAAAACACCAGAAGATGAGAGAAAACAATTATTGTCTTTCTGTGAGCCGGTTTATGATGCACTTCTCTGGAAAATAAAGGTTAGAAGATACAAACCTAAACAATTCAAAAAACATTTACAAAAGAAATATGACATTTCTGTAGAACACGCCGAAGAAATAATAGAGTGTATGCGAGATGTATATGTTGAATACCCCTTTGTCAGAAAAGCATTAAGAGATCCTAATTTTGAAGGTGAGTTTAACTTTGTCCCCAAAAAAGGAATTTTTCAAAGAATTTATGAGGCTGTTTCTCGTTCTAGCTCTTAAATTATATATTGTTCCCAGAAAATTGAACCCGACTTAGGTTAACGGGCGAGCGGGGACTTGAACCCCGGTTATGACCTATCTGCTAAAACCGCAGGGTCATGTACTATCCAACTATACTACTCGCCCGTTTAAACTATAAGAGCTTATGAAATAATTAAACCTTTAAATATTAAATTATAAAATTTATT
>DAOVKX010000034.1 GCA_030631505.1 Candidatus Nanohaloarchaea archaeon | reverse complement strand
CAACCTGTCCATGATTGTCCTGAGATACAAAAAACCAAATGTGAAGAGGGCATTTAAAACGCCCTTTAACATAGGCAGGTTTCCTCTTGTGAGTTTCTTTGGGTTTTTGTTCTGCGTTTTCATGATGACGCAGGTTGAAATGAAAATAATCATGCTGCAAATTGTTGTTTTAGTTCTCGGAACTGTTGTTTACAAATTATACACAGCAAGAAGACCCAATCGGCTAATTCAGCGTCTCAGAAATCTCATATAATTTCATGAAGTTTTTGCATTAAGGGACTTCTACAGGACCTAAAATAATGAGAAGTGTATAAAAGCAAGCACTTAATGCAGAGTGATATTTTATAATAAACTTTAGAATCTTGGTTTCTTTTATAGAAACCTGATGAGAGTACTGAAGTCTACTTTGATAACAACTCGTCAATATGTTTAAAAAGAGCAAGTTTAAATCCCTGGAAATCTTCTTCCATAACTTTGGATAATGCTAAAAACGTCTTTGCTCTTATTTTTTTATCATGTTCTTTCTTCAGAATATTATCTATGGAAGTAATTACGTTTCCTATAGTTGGTTCTGTGTACACCATTGGATAATTATTAGGGGGGAGAAATAAATACTTTTCGGTAATTTGGTACAGAAAGAGTACGAAATGTCTATAAGTTGTTCCATTCAATTTAAATCCATGCGCAATGACTGGATTCAATTAATTTTTAGCCTGGAAAAGAAGTACAGCTTCCCTATCCTTTTTTTACTTTACTCTAAAAAGGAACTGAGTTTTGACCAGCTTTACAATTTCTGCAGCCAGTATAAGCATGAAAGTGGGGTGCCAACAAAACGCGGAGGCACGGCGCTAAGGGATGCCGGAACGCTATACAAAGCTATTTCCAGAGAAAGTATCAGCAGGGCTGCTGCTGAGCTTCAAAAGAAAAAATATGTAAGGAAAGAAGCAAAGCTAAGTAAACAGGGTCGGCCGTATGCAATTTATGTTTTGACAGACGAAACCAAACAACTAATAAGCAGGCATTTGAAACAGAACGAATAATATACCTAATCAAATCAACTTTTCTTCTTCTAAGCTCACATGGGAGTTGTTCCCGACTATTATGTGGTCCAGTACATCAATACCCATAATTTTTCCTGCCTTTACTATTCTTCTGGTTACCTGCACATCTTCTTTGCTTGGGGTTGCCTCACCGCTTGGATGATTGTGGGCTAAGATAACATAAGCGGCTGAGTGTTCCAGGGCAGGTGAAAAAACTTCCCGCGGGTTTATCATATTTACGTTCAAACTGCCAACAGAAATTGTTTCTTTGTGCAGCAACTGATTTCTGGCGTTTAAATAAAGGGCAACAAGATGCTCTTTTTTGTTTTTATGCAAATCAGCAATAACCGCTAATACATCATCAGGGTTTTGGATTATCGGTGACGGACTTGTGTTAATAGAAAAAACCCTTCTGCTTAATTCAAATGCCGCCAGCAACTTGCAAGCTTTGGCGTGCCCTATTCCTTTTAAATTTTTTATTTTGGCAAAGGGCACATCTGCCAAATTTTCTACGGGATATTTATTCAACAAATTTTCGGCAATTGCAATTACATTCTTTCCTTCATAGCCGGAGCCAAGCAGGATTGCAAGCAACTCTTTGTTTTTTAAGGCCTCTGGACCTTTATTTATCAATTTTTCTCTAGGCCTTTCAGGTTTAGGCATATCCTTTATCTTAATTTTATATTTTGCTGCCATTTTATCACTAAATTAATCCTTCTTGGAGGATAGATAAATATGTTTTTATATTGAAGTTCCGTTTAATACAATCTAAGTAAAATTAACTCCTTGATCCACAACAATACATAAACGCCAGTTGCTTCTGTTGATTTAGGCCTGCAGCTGGCGCAGAAACCGGACAATCGCCAGATTTAATACACAAAGCATATATAAATCAGAAAAGGCATAATCATTCTATGTTTAAACATCGAAAAGGGCAGGCTGCAATGGAGTATCTTGTGACGTATGGCTGGGCCATGCTTGCCATTGCAGTAATCATGGGTGTCCTGTGGAATATGGGCGTTTTTGAAAAATCCTGCGTAAGGACCTTGCCTGAGCAGATTTTCTCCAGCGCCGAGGCCCTTTCTGTAAAAGACTGGAAAATAACCGATGTTGGTGAACTGGAAATGTTTCTTGAGAATAACATAGGGAAAACAATAACAATGGTAAAGTTTGATGGTGTGGAACTGACCCATGTGAGCGTAAACACAACCGGAAGCAGTGCATTTATCAGCCCGGTTTCAATAGTCAGCGGTTCCGGCTGTTTTTCAAAGGAATTTAATATTACTTATTATGTTACCGAAGGGATGAACCACACTATTATAGGGAAAGTGAGCGGCGAGAGATAAAATTCTTATACTCTGTTAAGTAAAAATAGTTTATGGCATTGGAGAACCGGAGGAAAGCCCAGGCAGCGTTGGAATATATGATAACAGTAAGTATAGCTCTTTTGATTTTAACGCCTTTTTTGTTGAGGGGCTATGATGCCATGACAGGTCTTGGGCAAAACTCGAACATACTTCTGGCTAAAAATTCATTGGACAAGGTTTCCGAGGCTGCAAAGATTGTTTACTCGCAGGGCCCGCCGGCAAAAATGACGGTTAAGGCGCAGTTTCCCCATAACCTTTTAGCGAGCAACGTTTCGCAAAAAGAGCTTAGTTTGTCAGTCAGGAAATTTTCTTCTTCAACAGATATAGTAGCGTTTCTTGATTTTAATGTCACAGGTTCTTTGCCTTATGATTCCGGGGGGATGCACACTATAGTGGTTGAGGCGTTACAGGATGGAACGGTCAATGTTACGTGCAGAACCTGTTAGATTCGCACAGGACAGGAAAGCCCAGAGTGGTGTAGAGTTTATCATATTTATTTCAATAATGTTATTTGTTTTTTCAATTTCATATTTAACTTTTTTTTATGAAGATATGTCTATTTTTGAAGAAAAAAGCGATTCAATGACTATAAGAGCTGCAGATAAAATTTCATTTGAAATAAATACAGCCCTGTCAATAGGGGATGGGTACTCAAAACAGTTTGAACTCCCGGAAACAATAATGGGACGAGAGTACAGCATATCTGTCGAAAGCGGGCTGGTTTTCGTTGAATCCGGCAAGAGTTCAGCAGTTACGCATATACTTACCGATAATATTACCGGTCAGGTCATGCCTGGGACAAATTATATGAAAAATACAGATGGTGAGATATTTGTCAATGTTTAGCGGTTTTCCACAATCCGGGAGGAATAAAAAAGCCCAGGTGCTTGGAGGGGACTTTATTTTAAGCATGACTATATTTTTGTTTATTATTGTATTGTGCATAGTCTCGTGGAATACCCTTCATTCGAAATATTCATGGTTCAGGGAGTCTGAGACTGTCCAGTCCAGGGCGTTCCATATTACCGATACCCTGCTTAAGTCTCAGGGATATCCTGAGAACTGGTCTACAAGCGATGTTGAGGTGGTCGGTCTGGCAGAATATTCTCATGTGCTGGATTCAGCCAGAATAACGAAGTTTGAGGAGCTTGCGGCAAATAATTATACTCATGTTAAAAACCTCTGGGGGATCAAAAAATATGATTTTTACATTACCCTTAATACGACAAATGAGAACAGGTCTTTTGGAATACAACCCTCGGACGCCGGGTTTGTTGTGTCACTGAAACGGCTGGTTTTGGTAAATGAGACAGGAAACTTTTACGGGGGGAAACTGAATTTTGTAGTGTGGAGACAGTGAGAGTTATGATTTATATTATAGGTATGAAACAGGGATAGTGGTTAAATGCGATGCAGATTAAAGGGGTTTTTCTTTTCACTGGATGCTCTCGTAGCTGTAGGCATACTTACGGCAGTTTTTATTGCGGTTCTCAATGTGCAGCCGTCCACAATAAGCGAGACTGTAGAGTATGAAAAAATGCACCTGCTCTCAGAGGATGCAATGCAGGTCTTTGCAAATACAAAATTTTCTTCGCTGGACAATGAAACCCAGCAATATTATTTAAACAATACGAATATATCAGATGAGGATATAGATAAGCCGCTGCTGGATATTGTCGGTCTGCTTTGGGCGTTTAATGAAACAGAGTATGCAAGGAATCTTACAGATGACTTTTTCAAGAAAATAGAACTTCAGGATATGGGGATAAATTATGCCCTGAAAATAACAGAGTCAGCAGAAAGTTCTACTTCAAGGTACATATGTCCGCAAACACCGCCTGAGCCGGCGCAGATGAGTTACCTGACCTCTGCCAACAGGTTAATCTCAGGATATAAAGAAAATGTCCCTGCTCTTGGGTTTGTGGCAAGGGCATGGGCAACCCGGTTCAGGAAGAACAACACCCTGATTGTTATGGGTGATGTAATTTCAAGCAGTGTGAGCAAACCTCCAGGTGGAAACAATTTAAACCATGTAAACATAAGTTACATTATTGACCTGCCTGAAGACGCCAATATTACGGAAGCTTACTGGTTTATAGAAGCTGCATGGACTGATAACCATTTTAAGGCTTATATCAATGGAGAGTATATTCCTGGAAGCGACGGCAAAGGTAAGATTCTGTTAACAAATCTGAAAGATTACTTTCATTCGGGCCATAACCTAGCAAATGTTGTTTACAGGTTCGGTGCAGGGGGTTACACTGGAGGGGATGACGGTGCAACGCACATAGTCATAAACTATAATACGTCCAGATTAAGCACTCTTGGAGAGTCCCAAAGAAAATATTTTCAGGATGTTTCATCAAACTGCTCGATTGAATACAAAAAGCCGGTGTTTGTTCTTGGCGATATAAATTCAATGAAAGTCAGGTTGAATTTAACCAATGGCACGCAGGTCAGCAATGTAACGTTAAAGTTCATGTGGAATGGCAATGTTACTTATATAGGGCAAAAGCCACCGGCAGATGGCATTGTAGAGTGGGATGACAGTGAGATTATGGCAGGGGTAAACCTGGCAGGGCTGGATTATTCTGAGTTAGGCGGAAGATATTTCTGGTTCATTGTTGAGGTTGATGAGTTCAGTATGAGGGAAGATATAGATCATTGGAGAAAGATTATTGGGGAGGATTCTTATGTTGAGGTTGATTCCTCAGGCATGGAATATATTTATAATTATATTGATATAACCAAGTCAATCTCCAATTACACATATTCTGATGAAGATCCACAAGTAGATGACTTTTACAGGCATGCAGAATGGGGTTTTCACCTGAGCAATTCATCAATGCCTGTCATGGCAAAGTGGCAGTTGGCATGGTTATATTGGTCAGGGTGGGATCCCGAACAGGTTATTCATGCCAATGATATCCTTATGTATAATCACAGCCCTGAAAATTCTTCAAGCGACCCTCTTACAGTAGAACTTGCAAGATTCGGGTATGATACAAAGCCCTCAGGTGTATTGAAGGCAGGCAGCAACAAATTTGAAATGGACTTCTCAAACGGTTATTCAATTAATCCGTTCAATTCTCTTGGCAAATATACTGTTTTAATACCGAGTGCTGTTGGTTACGGAGAGACATTTACGACAGAGGAGAATGCAAGCAATGATGCAATAGCGAGACTTGAGGATGTTTTGGGTGAGTATGTAAGCAGTGAGGAAATAGTCATTGATACTCCTATGACGACAGGAAAAATACCATGGATGTGGGGTCCGTCGATAGTTACTCTTGAGGTTTGGAAATAATGATGAAGAAAAAACTAAGGAAGGGTTTTATTTACACACTGTTTGCATTTATATTTGTCTCTTTCCTGTTGCTGATGGTTTCCATAGAGATAAAGCGAGATGTTAATGTGCAGACTGCTGAAAAGATAAGAAGTGATGAAATGAGCTACTTCCTGGATGGAGTTAAACAGGATTTCTCCAGAGGCGTTTTTATCTCCGGGAAGAAAGCCATACTGTCTGATATTAATTATATAGTAACTGCCGGCGTGTTTTTGAATTCAAGCGATGAAAGCCTGGAAGAATCCATGATTTACGGCACGCTCAATGGAACAAACCTGACTCTGATGAGGAACAGCACGCTTGAGGGGTGGGTTGGAGACATACAGGAGTTAGGCTCCAAACTGGGAATGGAGGTAACGCTGGATATACTGAATACGACTATTAAACAGAAGGATTCGTTTAATCTGGAAGTTATAAATGACATTAATCTGGATGTTTATGAGCCCCATATAAAAGCCCGATTCAACAAGACTTTTACAACTGCCAAAGAGATCCCCATTGTTGAAATGGAAGAACCTTTCATAGCGATTAACAGTTTAAATTATATAAAACAGACAATTGAAGAATGCGGTTTAATTTCCTGCACGAAATGCCTTACCTCTGCGACAAATGCGACTTTGTGGGTTGTCGGAAGGGTGTTTAAAGCCGGACCCTCCACGGAATTGTCTTTAGTCCTTTACCCTGACAAAAAGATACTTGTATCTTCCAATCTTTCTAATTTTTCCAGCGGGGACATGAACCTGTTCAAGGCCGTAATTTCAGAGACTTCTGATAATACAGGAGGGTTGACAGTGCCTTACATGGTAAACGCTGTAAATGCGTCAGATTTTGTTTCAGATGATGACCTGATTGCATTAAGCACTGAGGCAGATTTATGGATTCCTTATTTGCAGAACGAAATATTGTCGGTTTGTTATATAAGACATAATCTCGGACCAACTTTTTTAGACCGGCTGGAGGGGAACACAAACATATCGAATAAGTATATGGTTGAAAATAAAACTATCGGCATGGCAACATTTGTGGATATAGAAAAACTGCCTCTTGAACTGCAAAAATCAAAATCAGAAATAGATTTTATTTATTTTCAAGACACTTAACCAATTTATGTTTTTAAAGTCAGGAACGTAATTAATTGAACCAATAGTGACGCAATTTTCATAAAACTTCACCAATATTCTTTATGAAAGTTAGGAACGATAGTGACGCAATCTTCAAATGTATCACCTACCTCTCATTTGGAGATGAGAGGAATTTTATTCCGAATCATTTTCAAAATGATTAACCAAAGGTACATTTTGAAATATTGAAAAATCGAAGATTTTTCATATCCTTAAAAACTCTGATAGTTTTTAGGAACCAAGAACTTGAAGAGTTCTTTAGTTCCCAAAAACACATAGTGTTTTTTAGGAGTCCGGGATGTCAATCCCGCAATTTTAGAGATGATTAACCGATAATGCATCCTAAAAACAAATATGTATTGGGCTGTGTAGTATGAAATCCCTTTACAAAAAATTTAAGTAGCAGTAACTTAATATTATGTATTGCAGGTGTGTAGATGACAGAAAATGTATTAAGAACTAAAATAGACCAATTTCTGGAGATTATTCTGACTAAAGGAGAAGCTGAATCCGGAGAACTTCAAAAAAGACTCGGCATCACCAAGAGAACTGTTGAGTCCTGGGCGGATTTGCTTGCCAGAGAAGGTCTTGTTGAAATTGAATACCGTCGGATTGGACGGATGATAGTGAAAAAAGCTGATTCAGAGGTTAAAACAACAAATCTGCAGCAGGAAGAACTTATTGATATGCGATCTGAATTTGAGGAAAAAGTTAAAGAAACAATAAAGCCGAAGACAGGAGAGCTTTTAAGAGGGAAAGAAAAAAATAAAAAACCGCAGATAAAGACGCATACAGGATTATTGGGGGAAAAAACACAGTCACCTGAAAAATTTGTTCGCAAGTCAGGAAACAAAAAGCAGACAAAGAAAAGAACAGCAAGGGCGTCAGGAAAATTAAAAGTGAGTGGATTTATCAAAAAAACTTCGAAGAAAACCAAAGCCAAATCCGACAGGAAGGGAAAGAAAGCCAGTCAAAAGAGAGCCAAAGAGCAAAAAAAGAGAAAAATTAAAAAACTGCCTTCGAAGGCAGTGTTTAGAGCAAAGACAGGAAGTAAAGGAAGGAGTGTGTAAATCATGGCGGAAAAACTGAGTGAATATGTTATTGTTGCTGATAATGTTCCTGCCAGAGCAATAATATGGTCAGATCCCAAGTTCTATGTGCCTGTTTATGAAATAACAAAGGAAAGGACTGGAATTGGCACACAGGCAGTTCTGAACACAATCAGGGAACAGCTTATAGTGCTGGTTAAAATCTCAACAAAGGAGTTTGTTGATATAAGCACAATTGAGCAGGTAAAAGACAGATTTAAGATTAAAGCCATGGAACTGATTTCGCAGCATCTGCCTGATGCGGGCGAGCGAGAAAAGAAAATTCTTGTTGGGAATCTGATTCATGAGATGTTTGGTCTTGGCGATTTGGAGCTCCTGCTTAATGACGAAAGTCTGGAAGAAATTGTTGTAAACAGATCAAGTGAACCTGCGTGGGTTTATCATAAAAAATACGGTTGGCTTAAGACAAACATCGTTCTTAAAACCGAAGAAAAAATTTATGATTATGCAAGCTCTATCGGGCGAAAGGTTGGAAGGCAGATTACAAATCTGCACCCCCTGATGGATGCGCATTTGTCCACAGGGGACCGGGTTAATGCCACGCTGTTTCCTATATCGGCACAGGGAAATACAATAACTATAAGGAAATTTGCAAGGTCTCCGTGGACAATGATACATTTTATTGACCCAAAAGTTAATACAGTAACTGTTGATGTTGCGGCGCTGTTGTGGCTTGCTATGCAGTATGAGTTGAACATAATGGTGGTCGGCGGCACAGCAAGCGGGAAAACAAGTTTTTTAAATA
Source organism: Candidatus Nanohaloarchaea archaeon (assembly GCA_030631505.1). Taxonomy (GTDB): domain Archaea; phylum EX4484-52; class EX4484-52; order EX4484-52; family DAOVKX01; genus DAOVKX01. Next base: position 2,168 of record DAOVKX010000034.1, on the reverse strand, counting down.
CGCTTATGCCATTTATTCCGCCAAACCAGAGAGTAATATCTATTGAAGACACAAGGGAAATAAATTTACCTGATTTTCTTCAGTGGCTTCCTTTCTCTTCAAGGGAACCAAATCCTGAAGGGAAAGGCGGAGTGAGCATGCTTGATTTACTTACAAATTCTTTGAGAATGAGGCCTGATAGAATAATAGTCGGGGAAATCAGAAGAACCAAAGAGGCAGAAGTTATGTTTGAGGCCATAAGGACGGGTCATTCTGCATATGCAACATTTCATGCTGATAACTCAAGTGAAGCGTACAAGAGATTGATCAACCCCCCGATGCATCTTCCTGAAGCATTGCTGGGCGCTCTGCATCTTATGGTTGTCCAGTACAGGCACCGGAGGAAAGGCATAAGAAGAACCATTGAAGTTGCAGAACTTGTTCCTGTTGAAGGGGTGCAGAACAGGTTAAATGTTGTTTATAAATGGGATCCAAGGACAGATAAAATGGAGAAACAGGGCGAGTTTATAAGAATAATAAATGAAATCAACATGTATACCGGAATGAATGAAGTAGAGATAGAGAAAGATCTTAGTGATAAGCGGGCAGTTCTTAAGTGGATGCTGGAACATAATATTAAAACAATCAATACTGTCGGGAAAATTATAGCAGAGTATTATAAGAATGAAAAGGAAATTATAGCGTTTGCAAGGAAAAATGAATCCCCTAAGGAAATTCTGGGCTCGGAATTAATGAAAGAGGTCGAGGCACTTGGAAAGTAAAAGGGCTGTGAAAATTTCAGGTCTTTTTTTATGGCTGAGCGAATTTTTAGAGCCTTTCTTTCTGGACCTTAAAATTGACCTGATTCAGTCGAAGAACAAAACCACACCTAAGAAATACATAGCATTATCTGTTTACGGCTCTGTTTATTCAACGCTTCTTGTTGTTACAACTTTAATCTTTCTTGGATTTATTCTGGAGAATGAAATGCTCTGGGATGTGGGTTTTATATTTACCCCTATAATATTTCTTTTCGTTTTTTTTTCAATGATGCTAAAGCCAAAGGTTGTGGCGCGCAAGAGGGCAAGAGAGATAGAAAAGGAATTGCCGTATGCTTTGAGGCACCTTTTAATAGAGGTTAAGTCAGGCATACCGCTTTACCAGGCAATGGTTTCTGTATCCGAGAAATACGAGGCAGCGTCCCGTGAGATCAAGGACATAATAAAAGAAATCAATGCAGGGACATCACCTACAGATGCCATAGAGCAGAGTGTCCTTAAAAACCCTTCAAGATTTTACAGGAGAGTGTTCTGGCAGTTATCCAATGCCCTGAAAACCGGCGCTGACATAGAGAAAACTCTTCAGGCGACGGTGGAGGATATAATACGGGAGCAACTGCTTGCCATCAAAAAATATGGCCAGGAACTGAATCCATGGACGCTTATATATATGATGGTTGCTGTTATTGTTCCTTCCCTTGGGATAACTTTTCTTATGATACTTTCATCATTTACAGGAATATCATTGTCTGTTGAAATTTTCATTTTAATTTTACTTGGGCTTGCCATGTTTCAGGCCATGTTTATGAAGTTTGTAAGTACTAAAAGACCAATGGTGAAACTTTAATGCGGAATCAAAAGACAGTAACTATAAACGTAAAAGAAAAAATTGCCAGCTTTGCCAGAGAGACGAGAGATTTATCTATAGGCGCTTATTTTTATTCATTGCTGCCAAAATTTTACAGAAAGCGGCTGGATGAGGCGTGTTCTTACAGCGGGTTTGAAAAATCCTCACGAAGTTTTGTTTTTATGATTATTGCTTCTTCTATTTTTCTTACTATTCTTAATACAGTTTACGTGTTCAGACTTTCCGGGGCTCCTGTTTACATTAAGATTCTGCCGCCTGTCTTTTTGCTGTTGTCAGGATTTTTGGTTCCTTACCTGATATTCGTGTTTCTGGCAGACGCAAGGAGAAACCAGATAGAAGGAGTGCTCCCTGATATGCTGATGTTAACTGCCGCAAATGTCAAGTCGGGCCTGACAATTGACAGAGCTTTACTGTTTTCGGCAAGACCTGAATTCGGCATCCTTTCTGATGAAGTCAGAAAAACCGCCTTTGAAATTTACAGCGGCGAGTCTGTTGAAAAAGCTTTCCTGATGTTGACCAAAAAGATAAAGTCTGAAATTCTT
>DAOVKX010000004.1 GCA_030631505.1 Candidatus Nanohaloarchaea archaeon | reverse complement strand
CTTTTTATATAGACCTATCAAAATAATATATAGTTAATATGTAGCGCTTTTCAACAACGCAGAAACAAACAATAGTTATTTAAATATAATTCCTTAATTGAGTTTATTGAATTAACTTTCTGATCTAATCAACTGCATGAGCAATAATCAGGTCTTGTGTCTGATGTGCGTTGATTGAACTTAGTAAGTTCAAGGTGTTCAAATGGGAGCTGATGAAGTTAATATTTTTGATGCAGCACTTTATGCTTATGAAAACGATAAAAATGTGGTGCTTTTTAGTATAATTCCTGAAAACCACGGCAGTGTTAATACCATTTTTAAAGAATACTCTGATGAAAAATATGGATTACGCATCATAAAAATTGAACCAACGCCAGAAGGGCTGTGTTATCTGTCCTTTGAAATATTAAAAGTAGAACACGGCGGAGTTGATTTTATAGAAGAATTAGCAGGTGTGGGGGAGTTGCGCGCACTTAAAAGAGTATTCAACAGCCAATCTGCAGCAGAATATTTGCAGAATAACAAGTATTTAAATACATATTTAAAACATAATAATTGACAGGTAATACTTCCAAAACCCAAGATGTGGCTTTATGCCGAATGTTAGAGGTGAATTGAATGGGAGCATATAAATACATTAAGAATTTATGGAAACGGCCAAAGGAAGCGCTTGGCAGACTCTGGTCTGAGAGATTAATCAAATGGCGAAGAGAAGAGACTGTAATGAGAATCGAAAGGCCGACGAGGATTGATAGGGCCCGGTCTCTGGGATACAAGGCAAAACAGGGCTTTGTGATGGCAAGAGTCAGGGTAAAAAAAGGTGGAAGGGAACGGCCAAGACATAGCAAAGGAAGAAAGCCGAAAAAGGCAGGTTTCGTTAAGTTCACTTTGGCTAAATCAAAACAATGGGTTGCTGAGGAAAAGGCAGCAAGAAAATTCCCGAACCTTGAAGTACTGAACTCATACTATGTCGGTGAAGACGGAAAGCAGAAATGGTATGAAATAATTCTGGTTGACAAAAGCCATCCTGCCATAAAAAAAGACAAAGATGTCAGCTGGATTTGCGACAAAAAGCACACCAGAAGAGTCTTCAGGGGACTTACAAGCGCAGGAAGTAAAGGTAGAGGGTTGCTGCATAAAGGAAAAAAGAAGTAATCTTTTTATCTGAATATCACGAATTGTTGAAGATGCAGATAGCGATAAAAATATTTATTATTTCTTAGCCATCCTGTAAAATAATAATGTTAACCTTTGGAATTGATATGCTATGGTAGATTACGGAAGGAAAATTGCAAAAGTAAGTTTAGATACTGGGGCTATTATACTGAATCCTGAAAACCCTTTTACATGGGCTTCGGGATACCGGATGCCTATCTATAATGACAACCGGCTATTGCTTGGAAGCTATAAAAACAGGGTGCTGGTTGGAGGGGCATTAATTGAGGGAGCATCAAATCTTGAAAACAATAGTTTTGATACGGTTGCAGGGACTTCTACTGCAGGAATCGCTCCAGCCGCCACAGTTGCCCGAATACACGGATGTCCATTATTAGTAATAGACAATGAAGAATTATTTTCTTTTGATTTGGATTCAATTTATGAAAATTCAAAAAATATTGAATCCCTGACTAAAAACAGCGATGTTATTGCAAGCACCTGCCCTTTTGCCATCCCTTATGGTGTAATCCTTGCGAATACATTAAAGTTTCCTTTTATTTATGTAAGGCCCGAAAAAAAGGCGCATGGCATGGGAAAGCAGATTGAAGGAAATCTAGGCAAGAACCAGAAAGTTTTTCTAGTTGATTATAATATTGGGGAGAGTTACAAAAGCAGTGCCATAAAAGCCATTGAAGATGCCAGTGGAGTTATTGCAGGTGAAGTATCTGAAAACATTAAGTTAAAAATTAAGTGCGACGGTGTTGAAGGAACCGATGTCGTTGTGATTGAAGATTTAATTAGCACTGGCGGAAGTTCTGTTAAAGAAGTTGAAGCTTACCGAAAAAAAGGCGCTAATGTTGCAGGTTGCGTTTCAATATTCAACTACAGCTTAGACAAAGCAACGAATGTATTCCAGTCAGCAGATTGCGAGGTCAGGTCAGCCCTTACATATGATAAATTATTGCAAACTGCAAAAGATACAGGTTATATTGATGAAGATGCAGAGCAATTATTAGATGACTGGCGGGCTGAGCCATTCAAGTGGGGAGAAAAGCACGGTTTTCCAAGAGCAGGGCATGATAAAAATAAAAAAAATCGCCTTAATTAAGCCGGCGATTTTTAGTCTTCCCAAGTGAATTATATCCACAGCAAGCTGTGGGGTATTGAACCCACTTGGGAATAAATAATATTTTTAGAGTATATTAACTAAAGTGCTTTGTGTCAGTAAATGCACTTCTTAAATCATAATTTAGACAAAGATAACTGCAAGAAATGATTTAAAGTTTTTTTCTTGATTATACGATATGATACTGGATAAATTGCTTGGTGAAGTGCGCGCAGAGGTAAATCTCGCGCCGTGGAGATATGATGGACAAAGTAATAATGGCTATTGCCCATTGGAAACTCCTTTGGTGGGAAAAAGTGATGGAGAAATAAAGGCAATTAATTCAGAGGGTAGAAGCGCATTAATTGAAAAAAATGGCAAAGTGTACAAACTTAAAGGCATAGACCCTCATGCTTCAATCAGCACCCAGTTATGGAAATCGGGAAAGGTCAAAGTAACGCAGGATTCTCTCTGTGTGCAATTCTACGAAATGGTCAAAAAATTGCATAAAGAACTAGGTAAAGAAAGGGTAGGTCGTCTTGTAAAAATAGAAGGAAATCCTATTTATGAACCTTTAAGTGAAACTTTTGAGGAGCAATCCATTATTCAATGCGGGCTTTTTCATGATAGGGCTTTCGGTGTGTTAACAAAAAAAGCCGCTCAAATCGGATTGGAAATTAATGGATTAATTTCTGAGTATTATGAAGAACTAGGTTATAACGCCCCCTTAAAACCTGTAGATGTTATGGACTTCAACAGATTATTTTTTGGAGATGAGCAAACCTCATGCCTGATATGCGAGCTACCGACAAAAGGCAGCGATTTAAGGATTTACGAACTGAGAAGACTGCTGAGAAAACAAAACGCGGAAAATAAAGACTTATTCAATATCTACAGAAAATTAATGCGGTGGGACGGCTTTTCATCCCGAGTTTTATATGACCTTGAACTTACTCCCCATCCAGATTCTTATTCTGACCAAAACTGCATGGTTGCTGAACTAAAAAAAGGCAAGATTGGCTTGGTAAGAAATGACCATACCTCAACAAAAAGAAAAAGAGAAAAAGAAAGTTATTACAAACAAATGATAGATTATACTTTGCCGCTCGACAGGGCAAAAGGAAAACGGGAGAAATCGGAAGAACTGAAAGAAGAATTTAATAAAGGTTTCAGAAAAGGAGCAGAACCAATAGACGAAAAAGAAGTAGCAGAATTGTTTGAAAATTAACCGATAGTCTGCAGAGCGTGTTCATTGTTCAGTAATTCTACAACTGCAATATACACTATTTCTCGTATATGTTGGAGTATAAAAAATGGTTTAAATAAGAGAGTATACTATCATTTATATCCCAGGCATGTTCTGGGAAGGTTTAGAGGTCGGTTAGAGGATTACCGGGATGCTATGCGGTCTTTAAGACTAGCAGTGTCCCTTACTTATATTTTTTCTTATTTTCAGTAAATCCATTTATAAACCTTCATGTAGAATATTTTTATATGATGCGAAAATACCTTGACCTGCATATTTATTCAGATAATTCCATTGGCAGCAGTTCAATAAAAGAGGTGGTGGATTTTGCGGAAAAACTTAACCTTAGTACAATTGCCCTTCTTGATTACAAAGACAAAAAACAGCTGGCAGAATTAAAAAAGGAAATACAAGGCATAAAAACGCAGGTTGAGATTCTTGTAGGCGCTGAACTGGTCGCCGGTTCAGTTTCTGATTTGAAGGTCAAAATCAAACAGGTCCGCGATGTGGTTGACATTCTGGCGGTTTACGGGGGTAATTTAAAAATAAACCGGGCTGCTGTTGAAGACCCACGTGTTGATATTTTAATACACCCTGAATTTAAAAGAAAAGATTCGGGCATGGATGATGTTATGGCACGGCTGGCAGCAGAAAATTTTGTTGCCATTGAACTTAACTTCAGGGAATTTTTGCACTCATCCAGAAAATCAAGGTCATTTGTACTTCGCAAAATGAAACAAAACGCAATGCTCGCTGAAAAATACAACGCACCGGTTATCGTAGCAAGCGGGGCAGAAAGTGTGTGGGATATGAGGGCCGGCAGGGAGCTGTCTTCCCTTGCACATTTATGCGGCCTGCCTATTGTGGCATGCATAGACTCAGTTTCAAAAACTCCTGAAAGAGTGATGACGCATGTAAAAAAAGTAAACAGCAATAAATTCGTGATGCCTGGGGTGGAGATAAAATGATTCGGAAATTAAGGAGATTTATCGTTTCCTTCCATTTTTATTGATGATGTATGAAATTGGTTAATTGGTGAAAAAATGAACCAGAAATCTTTGCCTATATCGTTAAGAGAAAAACAGAGATATCTTGCTTTTCAGATAATATCAAAAAAGGAGTTTGACCTTGGCAGTGTTGTTAATTCAATATGGTGGACAATACTCCAGCTTTACGGCGAGTACGGGACATCAAAGTTCTTTTTATGGGTGCCTTCAAACCTGTATGACCAACAGAACAAGAAAGGGATAATGCGATGCGGCCACATGCATGTCGAAGATGTAAGGGCAGCCCTTGCTTCAATCAGGCAGATAAATGATGAACCTGTTATCATCAAAACCCTTGGTGTTACAGGTACAATCCGCTCGGCAAAACGAAAATTCCTGGGATTTGTTGATTTGGAGGATTTTAGTAAATAAGCCACTGTATCATGATAACCTGCCCAAATTTATAATAGTTACTTCTATAATTATATATGGAAAAAACAATCAGAAAGCTTCTTAATTTAGGCATGGACCTTAGCACAAGAAATGCTGTAAAGTCTGCGCTTTCCTTTCTTGAAATCAATGAAGAGCTTGCAGATGAAGCGTATGTTAATATCAAAAATGATTTTAACAGAAAGGCATTTGCATCGGCTCCTTTTAACAAAAGAATTCTTTTTCTTCCCCAGTGCCTGAGAAACAGCAAAAAATGCACGGCAGAACTGACAGACAAAGGATATATCTGCAGGGAATGCGGCGAATGCTCCATTAAAAACATCAAGCGGGAAGCTGAAAAATTAGGATATAAAGTGTATGTTGTTCCTGGGGGCTCTATGGTCTTTAAAATAATGATAAAAGAAAAGCCAAAAGCTGTTGCTGGTGTGGCATGTTATTTTGAATTAAGCGAGGCAATTGAAAAATGCTCGAGAGCAGGGGTGCCAAGCCAGGGTGTTCCCCTCAAAAAAAGCGGTTGCAAAGACACTCGGGTTTCTGAAAAAGAGGTAATTGAAATGCTCAGGCAGAAGAGCGATTCTTCAGGGCGGGAACAACAGTCCTGAAATACGAGGTTATGATAATTACGAGAATCGGTCCCAGAAAGAACCCGACAAGCCCCAGAACAACTGGACCGAGGATATACCCAAAAAGCAGCAGACCTGCGTGAACCCTTCTTGCAGCGATATAAGGCCTGATTACGAGGTCAGGTATTGCATCTATAACAAAGTTAATGACAAGGAAAGCAATCGTAAGGTAAATTGCTATTTCTGATGTTATCCCTATAACAAGAGACATTGCAACCAGATAGATATACATCGGAATCCATACCAGTTTTAACCCGAGCATAGGGATTAAACTTGCCAGACCCATCAGTATTGAAATCAGGGCGACATAAGGAACAGCCAGCCCTGCAGGAGCGATGCTGTTTAAAGTCGTGAAAGAGATATATGCTATAACCGAGGTCAGAAAAGCGTTTGCAATGGAGCCAAAGAAAAGATAAAATAAATTCCTGTCGATTTCCCTGAAAAGCCGCTCTGCCACAAGAGAGTCGCTTTTAGGCAGTTGTTTGAGAACATAACTAATTAATTTTGAACCGTCCTTCTGCATGTAATATGTCAATGAAAAAACAAGAAAAACCTTTAGCAAAAACATAGGAATCGTTGCAAGCAGACCTGAAAGAACCTTAAAAATGGCTGATGAGTTAACAGTCACCATATCGATAAGTTCCTGTTGCTGCAGGACTGCCATAATTTTATCCATGCTGTTGAACTCTGTCAATATTGTGTTAATTATCGGAATTGAGCCGTAAACATTCAGGAAAGCAATTAATTCTTTTGTAGCTATGTAAAATGTGTAAACAAAAGCAAAAAGAAACGGAGTTATAACGCAGAGCATGGTAATAAATGATGATATGCTTGGGTGACCAAAATACTTGTGCAGGATTGCGTATATGGGCCTTGAGATGTAGTAAACAAATACGCTGAAGAGCAAAACATCCAGAAATTTATAGGTTAAAAATACAGCACCTGAAAACAGCAACGCACCAAGGACAAACCACGATTTTTTATTCATCTTCGCCACACAAACAATTACCTGCAATAAATAATAATTACCTCCTGAGTATTTAAATCTTAATTGCTGTATTGTAACGCAGATTACCGCCCTGCCCATGAATATATCGGGTATACCTGCTTATTCCTGACAAAAGCAATAATATATTGAGGGGGATAAAATAATCAAGGTTTCTGCATACATTTTTATAATTTTTTGCTTAATTATTATGTGTGAGTCTATGGCTGAATACACTCTTGCTGTAACTGTAAAACCGGATAATGAACAACCCCTGCAAAAAAAGTATGATGAGATTGCCAGTGGGGCCCAATATGCGGAATTTAAACTTGATGACTTTGTCCCTGATTCTTTAAAGGAACTCACTAATCTTGAAACAAATCAGGGCGTGAAAAATATAATAACTATTAACAGACCTCTTGAAACGAAAGGTAAAACAAAGATAGATAAAGCAACAGTTGATAAAGTAGAACAATTACTGCCTATTACACATATGGTTGATGTTGACATAGGTTATGTCCTGAAAAATGATGACTGTTCAGCTATAAAATATATTGAAGAAATAATGGAGTTGGCGCATGATAATAATAAAAGGGCTGTAGTATCATGGCATGATTATAACAATCCTTCCAATCTGAAAATGCTAAAAGACGTGAAACGGATTATGGGCGGGTTTGGTGCAGATATATACAAAATAATAACCTTTGCGAACAAGCCGGACGACTGCAAACTGATTCTTGACTTTGTAGAGGAAAGAGCAGTCGATGGAGAGAAGGTTATCAGCTGGGCAATGGGCGAACATGGGAAGTTGTCAAGAGTTATAGGCCCTTTGTTGGGGGGTTATCTCACTTTTGCAGGTTATAATGAAAAAGAAACGTCAGCTCCGGGCCAGCTGCCCCTGGATAAAATGATAAGTTTAAAGGAAGACGGGGCATTTCTGCCAGAGCTGCTTAAACTCTACAGGCAGGAGCCAATAAAGGAAACTGATAAATACCTGAGAGAAAACATAAAATGAAAATAGGTTTGCAGAATCCGGCAATAGCTTTTTGTATCTTCCCAATCTGTGGGGGTTGTGCGAACCCATAAAGTACTTCATATACAGTTTACTATATCACGCAGCCGGCTTTTGAACTTTGAATACTTCGGCGGGTCATGATGAAAGGAAGCTACTGTTTAATTATTGAAGTTTTAAAAGACTGCGAAATTATAATAGGGAAACTAGGTAAAATTAAACTGTATAATGGCTTGTATGTCTATATTGGTTCTGCGCTGAATAATTTAGAAAAAAGAGTTAAAAGACACATTAGTAAGGAAAAAAGGAGATTCTGGCACATAGATTACCTGCTTGAAAATGAAAATGCGAGAGTTGCAGGGGTTTACCTTAAGGTTTCAGATAAAAAAGAAGAATGCGAAATAGCAAAAAAGGCGGCGAGATACGGAGAGCCCATAACTGGCTTCGGCTGTTCTGATTGCAAGTGCGAAAGCCACTTATTTAAAATAGAAAGTTTAAAAATGTTTGAAACTATGGAGATGAAAGTTTATGAAAATATCAATATTGCATAAAGAACTTGAACATTTTGCTGAGGAAAGCTCAGGGTTTAGTGTTTATTTGCAAGCTGACGGAAATAATATTTTATTTGATACTTCTAATGATAAAAAAGGCACCATTATTCTGGATAATAGCAAAAAGTTAAACATTGACCTGTTTAACAAAACAGATTATATAGTATTAAGTCATGGCCATTACGACCATACTAATGGGTTAAAGGCATTGATAGGCACTAAAGCATTTATTGTGGCTCATCCTGATTGCTTTGAAAGAAAATTTTATGGTGAACTGCAGATTGGTGCACCATTCTCTAAAAAGGAGATGGAAGAAAAGTTTAGACTCAATCTTTCAAAAGAACCTTATTTTATAACTGAAAACATAATATTCCTAGGGGAGATTCCAAGGAAAATGCCCTTTGAAGCAATAGATCCTATAGGAAAAAGAGAAAACGGGAAAGATGATTTTGTTTTGGATGATTCAGCATTAGCTATAAAAACAAAAAAGGGGTTGATAATTGTATCCGGATGCTCGCATGCCGGACTCTGCAACATAATTGAATATGCTAAGCAAGTCTGCAAAGAAGAAAAAATCTATGCTTTGTTAGGTGGCTTTCATCTATTTGAAAAAGAAATCACAGATAAAACAATTGAATTTATTAAAAAACAAAAAATTGCTCACATTTACCCTGGACACTGTTTAAGTGATTATGCTTTCTTTGAATTTAAAAAAATTGGGGCAAAAAGGTTTCATACTAAAGATGTATTAAATATATAGTAAAAGTCATAACTTTTTGGGCTAATGACTTTTCCATATCCTAAGAAATTCCAAAAGAATTTCTGGGATTTTGAAAATTTGTACCAAATTCCCAATTTTCGAAATTCGAAATTTTCCAAATTTCGAAAATCCAGGAAATCTTTGATTTCCCCGGATAGATTAAGGTCTGTTTGTTTTTGGTTTGGTTTGTCTGCTTATTAACGACCTTAACTATAGAATGAGAATAATAATCTTAGGTAATGTCGGAGTTGTAAAAACTAAAATAATTTTTGATGGAATCGTAAAAAATATAAGGGATAACATCTAATATGAATAAATACTTCAGATAAGTGATTAAATGAAAAAATATACGCTTTTGGCATTGATCCTTTTGTCATTAAGCTTTTTGACTCCAAGTGTGATGGCAAAAGAAGCTAAAACATGTGCAGTTTATTTTACTTACATTGGTTGTCCGAATTGTGCTTATACCGATCCCGTTGTCTTGACTGAATGGACTGAAAAATATCCTGATTTAGTAATTATTGAATATATGTGGAAAGGCGGAGATTGGCAAGATCCAAATTTCCAATTTTTTGGAGAATTTGCTCAGGACTATAGAACTCAAGCTGCCGTTCCCAAAATTGTTCTCAGTAGAGGGAATATCAAGACTGGAAGAATAGATGTTCATAAGGCAGAAAATGATATTAAAAATTTAAATTCAAACTACTGTCCTTTAATTGATAAAGCAATGTCATTTGAGGAACCTGATCTAACTCAGCTCCCAGGTAAACCAAAAATTTGGGCCAATGGGGGGATTCTAATAAAGAAAGAAGATGGTTGGCTCTTCCAATGGAATGGAAAAGCTTTTTCAGAAGATCTAATTGGGGGAAAAGATGTAGACAATGAATTGGCCAAAAATTTACTTTTTTCCTATAATGTCTCCAAAACAATTCAGGGTCGAAAATTTGAAATTGTAAAGCCTGAGAGAGCTAAGTTTTCAGGGATTGCTTTTCCAGATTCAGGAGTTATTCCTTATGCCGAATTTGAAAATGCAATAAAAATAAATATTTTAGAAAAACAGGCAGAATCCCAGCCAAGCCAGCCAAGCCAGCCAGCAGCACAACCAGAGAGTCAACCAGCTGAAGAAATTGAATTACCAATCTTTGGTAAAATAAAAACTGGAGAGGTTTCTTTGCCAGCTTTAACTGCCTTTTTGGCTATTACTGATGGTTTGACTAATCCTTGCGGATTTTTTGTTATATTTTTCCTTTTATCTGCTTTAATAAGTTTAGCTGGAGCTAGAAAAAGAATGTTTTTAGTTGGAGGGATTTTTATATTCTTTTTTGCTCTTTACTATTTCTTGTTTATGGCAGTTTTGCTCAATATTTTCATGCTTGGAAAAGAGATCGCCACTTTGACTACCATTGCCGGAGGAATCTGTATTCTGGCTGGTTTATTAAATGTCAAAGATTATTTTCTGTTCGGAAAGGGGGTTTCACTTTCTTTTTCTAAAGGTGGCAAATTAAAGCTTGAGCAAAGAGTTAAAAATTTGAGTTTAACTAAATCCACTTCAGCGTTGATCATCGGAACAACTATCATAGCTAGTACAATAAGCTTGGTGGCAATTGCCTGTACTTTCGGTATTCCTTTAGCTTACACTAAAATTTTAACTTCAAAATCTTTGCCTTCTTTACAATATTATCTTTATTTGACCCTCTATAACCTGATTTACATTATTCCAATGGCAATTATTGTTTCAATTTTTGCGATAACCTTAGGCAAGAAAACATTTGGAGAAAAATGGATCAGAAGATTAAAGCTTGTTTCTGGATTTATAATTTTATTTTTAGGATCAGTACTTATTTGGAATTATGTTTTATTAGAAAATGTTGCTTTTATCTTTCAGATTATAATTGCAGCTATTGCTCTCTCCGGATTAATTATTTTGATTGATTCTCTTCGGAAAAGGAAATATGAACAAAAATAAAATACAGAGGGCGTTCAGGGGATTTGATTAAGTATGCAGTTATAACAAATTTATAATAAATACTGCTTATTTATTTGTATGATTAAAACTGTAAAAATTGTTCCACCGTATAAACCCTTAGTACAGTTACGGTGGTGTTGTGCAGCATGTTGTGTTCAATGGGTTCTTTTTAGACGTGGTTTTTGGGTAGACCAAGAAGAAATCGCAAAATACACAGGGTTAAAAGTGCCAAAAAAGATGGCACAATATTATATTTACCCTGTGAAAATTACAAGAAAAAGAAAGGATTGGGGCACTTCTGTGCATATGGAGAAACAAATAAACAAGTTATTTAAAGATAAAAACATACCACTTAAAATTAAAAAATATAATTATAGTGTGATTAAAGATACCACAAAATTCATCGCAGAAAATCTGAAGAGTAGTAATGACATTATGATAGATTTTCATTGGTATGGTCTTAGCAAACGAAAAAAATCATATAATTGGGGTCATGTTTGTGTAGTTGCAGGAGTAGAGCTTACTAAAAAACCTAAATTAATATTAGGCGACCCTGGTTTCAACCAGCCAAAATATTGGAAAGCTGATTTAAAGAAGTTAGTATCGGCTATGAGCCCAAAATATGATGGTCATGAGAGAGGTTTTTGGGTTATTTCAAAAGTTTAGTTTTTGTAACTTCGGAAGCTAACAAAACTTTATGAGAACCTGCTTCTCCTGTTCCTAAGATAATCTTGTCTGTTTCCATTTTGGTTATTAGCTTATCCATCTTTATTAACTCTTTGACCCATGGATTTTGAGCATTTAACTTAAACAATTTTGCATTTCCGATTTTTCTTGTAAAAACCGCAATATTTTTTTCAATCAAATGCGGCCATATTTCTGAAAAAGCAGTCCAGCCGACGCCCGCATTTTTGGCTATTTCTGTCATACTGTAGTCCATATTCCTGCCTAATATCAAGAAATCCAACACCCTTATAAGAGGATAGTCTCCGAAATATTCTGTAAATACGCTTTTTTGTTTCATTTGATATTACCATCTAAATCTTCAGTTAATATACCCTCTTTTTTGATTATTTTGACACTACTTAAATTCTTCTTTTTTAAATCGTTAGGTAAATCATATTTCTTAATTAACTTTTTAATTTTCTTTTGCTTTCCTGTTATAATTCTTATCGCTAATCCAACTAAAGATATAAATTCTTTTAGATAATTCTTCAATTGTGTTATGTATTTTGGTAAAAACAATACAAACCCAAAGATAACACAAATTGCTGATACAAAAAATATGTCCATTATCATCACTTAAACTATGACACCCTGCTGTGTTACTGTGAGATTATATGTTCGTTGACAGGTACAAGATATTTGTATCCTGTTGCCTATAAAATACTGTTCTTTAGAAATTTTTGATTCTTGAAAAGTTCGACAATAAGGACAACTTGAGCTTAGGTTTATTCCTTTAAATGAGTATAACATATTTGATAATCTTGATATATATTGTATAGCAATAATATTGTCTTGTTCTGTTATAACTTTATCGGTGTGTATTAAGTTTCTTAACTCCCTAAATCCATGAGCTATTTCTTTTTTATCCTTAAGATATTTCTCAGCCCAGTCTATTAACTTAAATAGTCCCCACCTTTTTGGGACAGGTCTATCTTCAATTTCAGTATATTTTGATTTTAATACAATTTCAAAAAATCTGGATAACATAGGTAGAGATGCATTTGGCAGTCCTAACAAGTATGCTTGAACCCCTTCGATGTATATCGCTTGAGAATTTTTAGATTTTTCAAAACATTCTTTAGGGAGTACTACCTTAAAATAAGTTAGATGGTCAAACCGTTTATCACACTCTTTTATAAAGTTCTCCCATCCTTTAATTTTATTAGAACTTATGGAGTAACCAAGTAATCCTCCAAGCACTCCTGCAAAAATTGTTTCACCTTCACTCATACACAACCTTTAGTATTAAAAAAATAAAAGTTTGCTATTCAATTCTTTAAAACTTTAAAGAGTACCAAAATCTAAAGATTATTGATAGTTACTTCCTACATTCAAAAACTAATTTATATTGAATCTCTTCTTTTGGGTCAAATTTTCTTTTATATTGGAAAAATGAATGATTAGCTTGACTCATACGCATAGAGATTGTATGTTCATTAGAAAGTATTTTAGATTTGTTATGATAATCAACAAAATAAACATTATTGTCAATACATACCATTCAAACAGTTTTTTGAAAAAAGAGACAATTGTTCCCACGCAACAGTATCATTTTTCAGATATACCGATAAGCTAGCATATACTGGAAAATTTTCGTTGTTATCGTATTCTATATTACTGTAAAAAATAGTTCCTTCACCCTGAAGGTGATATAACCGCTCATCTGTATCCATATAATTAGTACCATACATTAGTGCATTTTTATTTTGATACTGAATTGATTTGTTGCATTTGTTCCATATTGAATTTAATTGTTATTTTATCAGCGACCCATTTATCTGTATCTTCAAGACATATTTTTAGACCTTTTTTATACCTATTTGTATCACTATAGTTTCCTTCCCTTTCAATGTTAAGAACATTAAGATATGGTACATCAAGTATACGTCTGAGACGACCAATATTTGTATAAACACAATTAAATTTCTTTAGGAGAAAAAGAGAGGGTTCTATATCCAAACTTATTTCTCTATTAACATAAGAATCCTCGCCAGTTATTACTCTATAATGTATTTCCCCAATAGAAATGCTTGTTCTTGGCTGAAATAATGGGACCTGAGATTGTATTGTGAATATGAATGCGAAAAAAGAAAAAAATAACACTAACATATTTTTTATATTCATTAATTTACTTAATTCTTTATAACATGTCAAAAAAATGAGGATTGTTCCGACTATTATTAAACAAAGTAGAGTGACTGACTGAAAACACCCCAAAACTACATACGACAAAAAAAGATATATTATTATTGATATGAGTAACGTTACAATAATCAATTTTTTTGAACTTTTATTTAGCGACTTAATCTGTTTTTTTATATTCAGAATAACACCAAATATATAATTAAGTCAGATAATTAAATAAGTTTAATGTTTAAATCATTGATTCTTTAAGCAATCCAAATTTTTAATCCTTCAGATTTAAGAACTCGGCAATACTTTCGTTTTCTTTGAATCCTGTAAAACCATTCACTAAACTTACTCTTTTTATGACATTCATAACCGCAGGTGGTACTTTTTCAAGAGTTACATAAATGTTGTCCTTTCCGGGTTTTTCCACACCCTTAATGTGAACATAAGGTATTTCTTGTATTTCCAATATATCAGTTATTCTAAGCGGGTCTGTTGTTTTTATAGCCATGTACTTACTTTCATCCATATTAATCCTCAACCATTTAATCTGGGATTTTCACTGGTTTTTTTGAAAATCTAAACTCCTTTTTTTTGATTCTGTTTATTACATCAAATTGGTTGTTAATTTTACCAACTGGTTTGATAAATTCTTCTTTTTTGGAAACAGAAAAACCAGAGTCCATAAAAAGATTGTTAATATAATGATTAATTGTTTCATTGGCATGTGTTTTTTGCTCAGATAATTTTTCTCTATTGGAGTTGCAGATAAAATTCCTCATCTCGATGTTGTTATTGTAAACATCCAATCTGATAATATGTGGATATTCAACATCTATGACTAATCCATCAATCCCTTTTTTATCTATATAATCTAAACTTCGCAGACAATGTGCTACACAAGTTGGTCGACTACTTGGAAAAAGTAATAAACCCAAATTACGAATATCACCACCATCTGCTTTAACAAACTCTTCTGCATATGGCAGAATATAATCCTCCCTGGTTTTTAATTTAAGTTTATCTTTATCGCCATTCACAGCCTGAAATGTCGAAATATGAATACCCATGAAAGAATTTTCAACATACATGCCGTCTTCTCTTTCTGGTGCAAGCATTCCTATTTCTCTGAAGGTTTCAGAACTTTTCAGGACTTCCCTGAAAACTTCATCCGGGGTGTCAAACACCTTTTTAATTTTTAGCAATTTTTTGTAATCTTTATTATTCATTTTTCCCTTAGAAAACTCTGTCAACCGATTAACATCTTCTTGGCTCAAATCAGAATTGAGAAGGTCACACAGACCCATTTTTATAAAAATAGGATTAGGGTTTCTATGATAAAAGTTGAGAAATTCAAATTTTTTGGCTTCATCCTGTTGGGAGTAATACTCTTCTTCATTGCTAGGATGACATGGCTTATATTCTTCACCGTTTTTTACTCCAACTTTCTCTTCAATTAATCTAATTATCTCTTCTTTACCAAAAATATCAGACATTTATATTCGCCTTTTTTAATCCTCAACCCTTGGTGCGAGAACATAACTTAATTCCAGTTTGTCTGGTTGGGTGAAAACCATTTTTATCGGGTAGTCGTTTCCGAATTTTATTTTCACGGTTTCGCATAATTTTGCGGCTTTCATTATTTTCTTTAGATAATCCAGAGAATATTTTGATTTGACGTCTTCTTTCGCATTTAACGAAATCAGACTTTCATTGCCCTTTTCAAGTTTCAGTTCGGCCTGGTTCATATCGCCTTTTGCGTTCATCGTAAATCCTGCTGGACCTACACCGATAATCACTGAGTCTGTCACAACTGATGCGTCCCCGATGCCATCATCAAACACATCACTGTTAATCTCAAGATCTGTCGGAAATTCCAGATTCATTTCCGGTATGTCGCTTTTTTCAATATCAATTAACGGAACTGTGAATTTTCTTGCAGAAGTTCCTTCCAGCATAACTGTGAGCTTATTTGCTTCCCTGTCAAGAGAAAGCAGCACTTTATCGCTTGCCTTCGCCCTCTTCAGAATTGAGAGCAAGTTGTCTATATTTATGCTTATCTTCTGCTCGCCCTCAACCTTGTAATCATCAAATAACTTTGAGAGAAGCTGGAAATCAATTAAAGTCACCATTGTGGGGTCTGTTGCAGTTAAATACAGCCCGCCCTTCCTAGCTTCAATAACTCCTTCAGTTATTAACTCGACTAAGCCCTGCAGACTATCCCTAAAGAGCCCCAGATTTGTGCCAGACAAAGTTGCGCTAAACATATCATCACTCTTAATTATTTATGCTAAACTTATTTATGCTTTAGTGTTACTGGCAGTTACCTGCTGAAAAGAAAACACATTTTAATAATTTTCATACAATACTGTATAAGGATACTCTGGGCTGGTGGTCTAACTCGGTATGACACGGCCTCGGCATGGCTGAGACTTCGGGTTCAAACGGATGCAAAATCAACTAAAAAATTGCGAGCAATTTTTGGTTTCTAAATAACCTTTTTGGTTTTTTAGAATCCAGAGCTTTGTGGGTTTCGTAAACTTCGTTTACTCAAGCCCCCTCTTGCAATTGGTTAATAGTAAGTATTAATATAGTATAACACTAATATGATTTGCATCACTGAAAGTCCCGACCAGTCCACTTTATCCTCACAGAAAGCTTTTTAAAGTTTTGTCCCTCAAAAGTAGCGTAAGGTGATCCTTATGGGAGCTAATGTTATAGAAAATATGCCCTGCGCATCTTATAAGAAAGCGGAAGAGATTAATCTGGCAGATATAGGGCTTACTGAGGCAGGGTTATTAATTATAGACCCTGTGAGTCTTTATAATCACGTGAACTCTTTGAATGACAAAACAAAATCCAATGAGGGTAGTGTAGGTCATCTTGAAGGCTTTGATTTGCCTCACTCAAAAGCGTTTATACTTTATTCTGAGGAAATTGTAAAAGATTCCAAGAAAGTAAAAGACTCTAATGGAGATCCGCGTACTGAGGAAAGAGAATACACCAAAAGAAACGAGTACATTGTAAGAAAGCTTGATGTGTCCAAAGAAGACTTTGAAAAAGCAAAAGAAACCGGAGTTTTGGAAAAATTAAGAGTAGGAATGACGGATTATCTTAAAATCGGTGATAGAAGGATTAGTTGCGGTAAGGATATGCACGGCGTTCTGGCTTCTCTTGGTTTTCCGCAAGATGGAGTATATGAACTGATAACCAAACAAAGAGTTATTCCTGAGGAACTATGCGGCGAACGGAAACTCCCCAAGAGTTACGAGGGTTATCCATATTAAGCAGGACTATGAGGATATTTTAAATTTTTGTTTATCAGGTAATTTGTGACTGACATAGCGGAATTCCTTATTTCAGAACAAATGCTATTGATGTAGTTGATTCTGGAAAAGAGACAAATAAGTTCTTGTCATTATTAGGTGTTTGCGAACTGATAACTGAAAAAAGAGCCCTTTTGGTATTTGGAGTTATTAGTCGCTTTTTTTCTCTTTATAAACATCATACAACCCATCAACTCTTTTTTTGTCTATTCTTTTGCCGAAGCATTTGTGGGGAACTAAGGCGCCGCTGAAGGTTTTTGGCACGTGCAGGAGTTCGTGGATTATGACTTTGTCTTTTTCTTCTGTGTTCAGATGGTCAAAATGCTCTGATAAAACTTCCAGAATGTAATGGGCTTCAACGCCAAGCGCCTTCTGCCATATTCTCGGCAGACTCCATATTCGCGCAATTGCTCTGGATTTGGAATCAAAACTCCTCATGGAAACAATTCTTGAAACGTCTATGTGGTCAAATTCCAGTGTTTTCGCTATTTTACTGACCAGTTCCTGTACATCTGAGGCGGACTCAAATTTCATAAATATTAATTAGTTTGCACTAATATATACTGTGATAATATGCAAGAATGTATTTTCTGTAAAATCGTGAAGGGTGAAATTCCTGCAAACAAGGTTTATGAGGACAAAAATGTCCTCGCGTTTCTGGACATAAACCCACGGAGTAAAGGGCATACAGTTGTTATCCCGAAGAAGCATTATGCAACCTTAATTGAGGTGCCGAAAGACGAGCTTGAAGGGCTGTTTGGAGTTGTTCAGGAAATCGGCAGAAAAATAATAGAGAATCTTGATGCTAAAGGGTTTAATATAGGCTCAAACAACGGGCAAATGGCCGGGCAGGTTGTCCCTCATCTGCACATCCATATAATTCCGCGCTATGAAGATGAAAAAGAGCATTACGGGTTTGAGGCGGCATTTCCTGTAAAAGAGGAATTAAAAAACAATCTTGCCGATGTGGTAAAGAAACTACTGGAAACAGGAGGCGCAAAAGAGGAAGAAGCGCCGGAACATGAAGAGCCGAAAAAAGAGGTAGAGCAAAAGCCAGAAGAGAAAAAGGAAAAATGGCACTTTCTTGAAGATTAAGTTTTTAAAGTTTTTTCTATAAAGTAGTGAATATGAGTTTAAATTATAGAAATTTGCTTAAAACAAAAAAAGAATTGGACAATGATGCAAAGCATGTATACGAAGCGGATGGGCTGTTCAAAGGAGGAGACAAACCAAGTTTTAAAGATATTCAAAATAAAGTCACGGCACTTCAGGAAAAGTATATTCTATGGAAACTGGATTTTGATGAGTGGAGTGAAACGCCTGAAGGAAAGGATGAGATATTGCTAGTGAATTTAAAAAGGAGTAAAGAATATGCGGATAAATGTTATGAAACAATTAAAAATTTTCGTGATGAATTAGAGGAAAAATCTAATGAGAGCGTAAAGAACTTCGATTCATTTCTTGGCGTAAGCGATTGTCTTTTTGGGGATTGCTTGGAAAGAACAAACTGTTTAACAGGTTTAGAAAACCTTTCCGAGCTTATTAAAGAGGCTGGTGAGGAGATATGGGGTTTAGAAGAGTATTTGGATAAAGAAAAGAAAAAATACACAATCCCTGATGACATGAAAATACTTCAGGAAAGATTTGGCCGCGAAGACATCAGAGTTGAATATTAATTTGGTGTGAATATGTTAAAAGATTTAATTGAAACAAAAAAAGAATTAGATGATAAAGTAAAGGACTTATATAGAGCAGCGGTTCTGTATAACAAGACATACGCACCAGTTCCAGATAGTGTTCCAGATAAAGTCGTGGCCCTTCAGGAAAACTATATTCTATGGAAACTGGATTTTGATGAGTGGAGTGAAACGCCTGAAGGTAAAATGGAACGAGATTATAAAGAATTAAGAAACCGGTTGGACCATGACACTGAAACAAATAGTGAATTGATTAATAAGCTCCAAGAAATTGCCAGAGAAATAAAATGTGCTGAAGTAAGCATTTCTGGTGCTAACACAACTCTAAAGATGTCTCTAAAGGAGGTATCAAAAGCGTCTATTTTTTCAAAAGATAATAAAGAATTAGCCATTTCTTTTTATTCAAAAAGGTTTGAGGTGGTAGAAGGGACAGTTTCACAGATAATCTCTGATTTGTTGGAAAAAGAAAAAACCTTTGTTGATACAATAAGTGATTATAAGAATAAACTTCACACTAAAGCGGTGCTGGAGCGTCTTCAAGTTCCCGAATCGATGAAAAAACTTCAGAAAAATTTTGGCCGTGAGGAGTTTGAAGTTGGGTCGATTTGGTGATGAAATGAGTCTGGAAAATTATCTGAAGGAAAAAGAAGGGATTGATGGAGGAGTAAAAAGGTTGTATAAGGAGGTGTCAGTATGGTTGAGAGATGCTTTTAGTGGGGAAACAAACCCAGCATATAGTGTTTTTTCTTATAATCTTGCTGGTAAACTTCCGGAGATTCTGCAAAACAAACCCCTTTTAAAATCTGAAGAAGATTGGCAAAAAAAGATTGTATCTCTCCATTCTAAAAGTAAAAAAACAAAAGAGTTTGAAAAATACAAAAAGGAATTTGAGAGACTTGATGAAAGTTATAAAAATTTAAGGTTGAACTGTTTCGTCTCTATTCAATACTATTTTAATGTGTGTATCGATAAAAACATTAAGACGCTTGAGTTAGAAATTGAAAAAGAAAAATTAATGAGAGATAAATATTGTAAATTATCACATGATAATGTGAAGATTTTATCAAAACGTAAAGATGCATTAAAAACAATAAAAATTCCGGAGAGGGACATACAAACATACCTAAAAAGGGCAGAAGCAATTTTTGATGTAGTCAATGGATTAATTAATACTAACAAAAGTGAAGATATTTTAAAAATTATTGAAGAAGATAAAGAAATCAAAAAATTTGATAAAAAAATTAGTAAAAAAACCGATGAACTTTCCAGTTTGGATGTGCCAAACGAATTCAAACTTCTTGAAAAATATTTTAACTGATTTTTTTTCTTGGTTGAACATTTATAAATCTTGTTTCATAAATTATAACAGGTGATATTATGGAAAGAGGAATGAATATTGATTTTGTGCCTGAAGACAGACCAGATTTTCATATACTGCCTGAACCAATGCGTAAAATGGATAGTAGAAGAGGCAGTGATTTTATGCTTCCCAACGATATAGGTTATGTTCTTGTACCTGAACATATGAAAATCTGGCCTTTCCCCCCTAGGTGTATAGAAGGGTGTTATAGACCTGACGACAAATCAGCAGATATTTTCAGACCTGACGGGGATAACCTTTGGAATCCCTATAAACCTATGCGTAAGGGTGTATATGTTATTGAAGAAGACTTAGGAGTGCCTGATGCATTCATAAAACCACATGGAGAACATAGAAGGGGAATGCAACTTAGCGTGGGCGGCGATGCAAAATCTCTTTATAGAGAAAGGGAACCAATATCTGCAAGAAGAATATTGTTAGATGTTGCAAAGGGTTGTTAACAGGTGAAATAATAGGAGTGTGATTAATGTGGGTCCTTTTTGGTAATAAGTGAATGTCGAATTATTCTCGGTGGTGGATGCAGAGGTTTTTCTATCTTTAAAAATTTTAGGTTTTGGTTTCTTAAACTATTTAAAAAATTCTTTCTATAATTCTTTTATTACATTGTTTTAGGTGTCATCATGAAAAAATACAACCAGAAAGAGATTGAGAAGAAAGTGTCTCAGTTCTGGAAAAAGGAAAAAATTCCTGAGAAATCACTTGCTTTCAGGAAAGGGAGAAAGAAGTTCTATTTCATAGACGGTCCGCCGTATGCTTCAGGCAGCATACATCTCGGAACTGCGCTGAACAAGATTCTGAAGGACTATTTTGTGAGATACAAGAAAATGAGCGGGTTTAATGTGAGGTATCAGCCGGGATATGACACGCACGGCCTGCCTATTGAAAGAAAAGTGCAGGACGAGTTGGGCCTTAAAGGCAAGGAAGAGATTAAAAAGATGGGTGTCGCCCAGTTCAACAAAAAGTGCAGGGAGTTTGCAACGAGGCACATAGACGATATGACAAAAAGTTTTAGCAATCTGGCAATATGGATGGACTGGAAAAACCCGTACCTGACATTGACAAATGATTATATTGAATCTGCGTGGGATATGTTCAAAACAGCGCATGAGAAGGGCTTTTTGTTCAGGGATGTGTACCCTGTTCATATCTGCGGAAGATGCGGGACTGTTGTTGCTTATAATGAAATAGATTATGATAAAGTCACAGATACGTCGATTCTGGTTAAATTTAAAGTAAATGGCAAAGATAATGAACATTTGGTAATCTGGACAACGACGCCGTGGACGCTCTTTGCAAACACAGGCATAATGGTTCACCCTAATTTTGAATATGCAAAAGTCAAAGTGGGTAATGACACCTTAATCATAGCCAAAGAACTTGTTGATGATGTGGTGAAAATCTGCAGGATTTCTGATTACAAAATTCTTGAAACTTTCAAAGGGAAAAAACTTGAGGGAACTGAATATGAAAACCCGCTAAAGGATATGGTTCCGCTTCAGGGGAATATAAAGCCAAGAGTCATCTGCTCTTCCCAGTTTGTAACGCTTGAACAGGGAACCGGACTGGTCCATACTGCTCCGGGGCACGGTCTTGAGGACTACAAGGCAGGAAAGGAAAACAATCTTGACATAGTCTGCCCTGTTGACGTTAACGGAGAATATGATGAAACTGCAGGAAAATACAAGGAGATGTATGTCAAGGACTGCGATGCAGGAATAACAGAAGACCTTGAAGTTCGCGATGCTCTTTTAGGATCATTTCCTGTAAAGCACGATTACCCTATGTGCTGGAGATGCAAAAGCCCTTTATTGCAAGTGGCAATACCGCAGTGGTTCTTTAAGGTCACAAAAATCAGGGAAAAGCTGATAAAAGAGAACAAAAAAGTCAACTGGATTCCAGACTTTGCCGGGAAAAGGTTTGGGGACTGGCTGGAGAATTTGGGGGACTGGCCCATAACAAGACAGAGGTATTGGGGAATTCCAGCCCCAATCTGGAAATGCGGGAAATGTAGTGAAATAAAAGTTATCGGCAGCGCAGACGAACTGCCAAAGAAAGTGAAAGATTTGCATATGCCTTATATTGATAAAATTAAATTAAAATGCAAATGCGGGGGTGTGATGGTTAGGGAACCGGAAGTTGTTGATGTCTGGTTTGACTCTTCTATCTGCTCATGGGCGTCTCTTGGGTATCCGAAAAACAAAAAACTGTTCAACGAGATGTGGCCTCCGGATATAAATATCGAGGCGCGGGATCAAATCAGGGGCTGGTGGAACAGCCAGTTAATCTCAAGCGTGATAATGTTTGATAAAAAACCATATGAAGCAATTTTAATGCATGGTTTCGTAATGGACCTTGGTGGAGTTAAACTCAGCAAAAGTAAAGGGGCTAAAGGCCCGGAAGAAATAACAGATGCGTACGGCGTTGACGTGTTCAGGGCGTATTTATTAAGTGTTGAGCCAGGAAAGGATTTCTTTTTCGACATAAAAAAAATAAGCGAGTTCGGCAAATTTCTCGGAATCCTGTGGAACACAAAAGTCTTTATAGACACATACGGCAAACAAAATGCCAGAGCCGTCAATCTAAATGCTGATGACAAGTGGATGCTTTCAAGAATAAACTCTGTAACCAGAGATGTTACAGCACATAATGATGCTTATTGTTCAGACAAAGCTGTGGATGCACTGAATGACTTCCTGTTAAACGAATTCTCAAGATGGTACATAAAACTAATCAGAGAAAGAACCAGACCGACATACGACGGCAGGGACAGGGAAGGTGCGCAGTATGCTCTTAATTATGTCATGGAAAAACTGCTCCTTTTGCTGGCTCCTGCAAATCCCCATATAACTGAATATCTTCACGGCATGAAAAAATCAATCCACCTTGAAGCATGGCCTTCGGCAGATGAAAAACTGATAAACAAAGAGCTGGAAAAGAACATGAAGGTCGTAATGGACCTGAGTGAAGCTGTAAATGCACTGAGGCAGGAAAACAATATCAAATTACGGCATCCTGTAAAAAGAATAGTGGTCGCAGGAAACGCAGAGGTCATAAATGCAGTAAAGGAAATGCATGATGTTATTGCAAAAATATGCAATGCAAAAGAAGTTGAAACAGGAACCATGAGATTTGATTTAGAGATAATGGCAAATCAATCAAAATTAGGGCCTAAATTCGGAAAAGATATGCCAAAAGTTATAGCAGAGATAAGAAAATCAGATGTCAAAAAACTAAAAAAAGATTTAGATAAAGGTTCTGTCAAAGTCGGTAAATACAAAATTGATTCTGATATGGTAGCTTTTATTGAAAAAATACCTGAAGGGCTGATAGGAAAAAGATTTGCAGGTGGCTGTGTGTACCTTGATATTGAAAAAGATGAGGCATTAATAGAGGAAAGTCTGATAAAGGAACTTGTAAGAAAAGTCCAGATGCTCAGAAAAAAACAGGGCAGGAGAGTAAATGAAACAATTGATTTATATCTGGACGGTGAAAATGAATTATTAAAAAAATACAAATCAGAAATTGAGAGCGGAACTTCTTCAAGAGTAAGTATCGGCAAGCTAAAGGGAAAAGAAAAGGATAAACTGGAATTTGAAGGAAAGATTGTTAAAATTAAGATTTAAATATTTGATTTAACATTGTGATTACATGAAAAGATTGTTAGAACTTACAAAAAGAATAAAGGATGACGATTTAAGAAAAAAGGTAAAGGAACTGCTGGAAAATCCCACGCCGAGCCATAAAGAATTTAAACAAAACCTGAGCATAG
>DAOVKX010000096.1 GCA_030631505.1 Candidatus Nanohaloarchaea archaeon | reverse complement strand
GTGTCCGCCGCGGCGGATGGCTAAATTATGCTTG
Organism: Candidatus Nanohaloarchaea archaeon; assembly: GCA_030631505.1. GTDB lineage: Archaea > EX4484-52 > EX4484-52 > EX4484-52 > DAOVKX01 > DAOVKX01. Next base: position 3,261 of record DAOVKX010000096.1, on the reverse strand, counting down.
TGCTATATATATTTTTTGCACGACCACTATAGAATCATATAATTTTCCAGAATAACCTTGTATTTTGAAAGAGTTAACGTTAAAATAACCTTGTTTTTTGAAAGGTATGAAAAATGGAACGTCTTATTGAAAAAAAGCTGAAGTCCTGGAAATCATTGACTCGGCGAAAGCCATTGTTAGTGCGTGGTGCACGGCAAGTAGGAAAAACTTATTCCATCAGAAAGTTTGGAAGGGAATTGTTTGGCTCTTTTGCAGAGGTAGATTTGGAGCGAAATAGGACTTGGCATAAAATATTTGACATTGATCTTAATCCTCAAAGGATTTTGACTGAATTGGAAATTGTTTTAGGGCAAAAAATAATTCCTGGAGAAAGTCTTCTTTTTTTTGATGAAATACAATCCTGCCCCAGAGCTATTATGGCTTTGCGTTACTTTTTTGAAGAATTGCCTGAGCTGCATGTTGTAGCAGCAGGTTCTTTGCTGGAATTTGCATTAGATGATATTCCGTTTCCTGTAGGACGGGTGCAGTTTCTTGAGATGCATCCTATGAATTTTGTAGAATATTTATGGGCCATTGATAAAAAGATGTTAGCAGATATTATTTGTCAAAAACCCGGGCCAGTTTCGGAACTAATTCATAATACGCTTCTTAAGGAGTTAAGGAATTATTTTTTTATCGGCGGGATGCCTGAGACGGTAGAGGTTTATTTAAACACCAGGTCTATTTATGAATGTTTTGGTGTTCATAAAGAATTATGTGAGACCTTTCGTCAGGATTTTGCAAAATATGCTCCCCATTCTAATGCAGATTGTCTTGATACGGTTTTTTTCTCGACAGCAAAGAATGTTGGAAAACAAATTAAGTATTCACAACTATCACAAGATTTTTCACACCCAACAATTAAAAAAGCATTTGATTTGTTTTGCAAAGCGAGGATCGTAAAAAAAATTTCATCCACTGTTCCCGGCTTCCCTCTTGAAGCAAATGCTTCACAACGTAAATTTAAAGCTATTATGGTTGATATTGGATTATGGCAATATCTTAGCGGAATAAGATTTGATGTTGAATTTCAAAAACGCAATTTACTTTCCATTCATAATGGTGCGATGGCTGAGCAGTTTGTCGGACAGGAATTAATGGTTTCTCAACAGTCAGAATTGTATTATTGGGCACGAGAGTCAAAAAGCAGTTCTGCGGAAGTTGATTTTTTAATTGCAACAGATAATGCAATTCTGCCGATTGAAGTAAAAAGCGGTTCCAGTGGACGCATGCGTAGTTTGCATATGCTTTTAAAGCAATACCCGGATTGTCCATACGCTATCATTTTCTCATGTGGTTTGTACTCAGAATTATCAGAGCAACGCCTTCTTTTTTTGCCATTGTATTATGCTGGAAACATTCAAACTAAAGACTATCTGGCGAGAAAATAAAAAGTTTGTTCATATAATAATCTTAAGCCTGAAAAGCTGAAATGTTTATTTATAACACCCTCACCCGCATCAAGTACGGGGAAGGATCTAACACTCTCCCCTCAAGGGAGATGAGATTATCTGTGCTTTTTTATCTCATTCGTGTGAATTCGTGTGTCCGCCGCGGCGGATGGCTAAATTATGCTTGTGCTTTTATGGCTAATATTTCTTTAATCATTAACTGATCTATGATAATTAGAGATTAACCGTATAAACTAAACTCAATATCCTAAATCTTTCATATTACTTATGTCTAAAAACTCCGATATTTTAAAAAATGAGCCGCTAAGGGCGCGAAGATCACGAAGTTTTTTTGTTCGTGCTTCGCACGAGACTCTTAGCGCACCTTAGCAAACTTAGCGGCTAAATACCCTCCCTAACCTCCTCCCTTTTAATAACTAATCTATAATCAGCTTGTTTTTCTAATGCGTATAGTATTGACTTATTTGCGATAAGCCGTAAAGCAGTCAATACCATTTTACGATATTGCTTAAAATAGTATTGACTGCTTTACATTTTCTGATACAATAAAAGCTATGAAACGCCTATATGAATCATTACTTAAAGAACACACAGCTCATTATCGACAGATGTTTGTTCTAACAGGCCCTCGCCAGGTTGGCAAAACAACAGCCAGTCAAAGTTTTAGCCAAAAATATCATTATTTTAATTGGGATAACCAGGACCATCGAAAAATAATACTAAAAGGACCCAAAGCCATTGTTCAACAAACAGGGATACATCAACTACAGGAAAAGCCGGTTACACTCATTTTTGATGAAATTCATAAATATCCTCAGTGGAAAACATTTATAAAAGGTTTTTTTGATGTCTATCAACATAAAACGAAAATCATTATAACAGGAAGTTCACGATTGGATGTTTTTAAAAAAGGTGGTGACAGCCTCATGGGGCGATATTTCTTATATCGCATGCATCCCCTTTCTGTGGGAGAACTCCTATATCAGGATATACCTTCAGAAGAATATAAACAACCTCGCAAAATCGAACAAAATAAATTTCAGGATTTACTTGATTTTGGAGGATTCCCGGAGCCATTCCTGAAAAGAAATAAACGTTTCTCAAACCGATGGAAAAACTTAAGACAGCATCAGCTGTTTAAAGAGGATATTCGTGATCTTACAAGAGTTCAGCAAATCGGACAAATAGAAATTTTAGCAGAACTCATTAAGAATCAAGTTGGACAATTGACCAATTACAGTAATTTAGCAGTAAAAATCAATGTTTCAGTAGACACTATTCGAAGATGGTTGAAAATTTTGGAGTCACTATACTTTTGTTTCTTTATAAGACCCTGGTCAAAAAATATCTCTAGGTCACTTATCAAAGAACCAAAAATATTTCTCTGGGATTGGTCACTTGTAGAAGATAAAGGAGCCCGATACGAAAACTTTATAGCGTCACATCTGTTAAAATCAGTTCACTGGTGGCAGGATAACGGATTGGGAGAATACAATCTCTACTTTTTAAGAGATAAAATGAAAAGAGAAGTTGATTTCCTGGTTACAAAAAATAGTCAACCCTGGTTTTTAGTTGAAGTCAAATCTTCTTCAAAAAAACCTTTGAGTAAAGAACTGAAATATTTCCAGGCACAAAGTAAAGCCGACCATGCCTTTCAAATCGTTTTTGACATGGACTTTGTTAATAAAAACTGTTTTTCTGTAAAAGAACCCGTTATCGTTCCAGCACAAACATTTTTGTCACAACTCATATAAGAGCAAAAAGAAAAATTAGCCTCGAATGAACACGAATACACACGAATGGGTATGTG
>DAOVKX010000059.1 GCA_030631505.1 Candidatus Nanohaloarchaea archaeon | reverse complement strand
AGCTAATTTTTTTCTTGCTGCAAGAAATTGTTTGTCAAGCGCCAGATTCAGAATCTTTTTTACTTCCTGCGGGCTCAGGGAAGATGCAATCTCATAAACTGCATTTTCATCAACGTTCTTTGAAGTGATTGAAACTGACTGCAAAAGGTTAACGAGTTTCCTCATGTCGCCTTCGGAAGACTTAAGAAGCGCTTTCATGCCGCCCTCTGTAACAGCCAGCTCCTCGTTCTTCACTATAAGTTCGGCTCTTTTTTTCAGGTCATTTTCATCCAGAGGCCTGAATCTGAAAACAGCGCATCTTGACTGAATGGGCGGTATTATTTTGCTTGAATAATTTGCGCCTAATATAAATCTTGTAGTATTAGTGTAGCGCTCCATAGTTCTCCTCAGCGCCTGCTGCGCCTCGGTTGTCAGGGCGTCAGATTCGTCCAGAAATATTATCTTGAATTTTGCGCCAAGCGGCTTTGTTCTTGCAAACTCCTTAATTTTTTTTCTGACAACATCAATTCCTCTCTCGTCAGAAGCATTTGTTTCCATAAAATTACTTCTCCAGTGTTCCCCATACAGCCCTTTAGCCATTGCTATAGCGCATGTTGTCTTTCCGACACCTGCGGGCCCTGCAAAAAGTATATGCGGCATAGACTGCTCCCTGACAAAAGCTTCCAGCCGTCTTGTTATCTTCTCCTGACCGACAACATCACTTAATTTTTCCGGCCGGTATTTTTCAGTCCATATATCAACCATAACATCACATAATTATATTAGAATAAACCAGATATATATATGCAGTTCCTGAAATTATTTATATTGGTATTCTGCGCGCCGCTGGTTTGCAGCAATGCATATGCTATGACAATTGAAGACCCGGCAATGGTGAAACACCTCAAAGGGACTCTGACAAACACAGGAGAAATTCTTGCAGATTCTTCAGGGCTAAGTATGATTGAGATAAACATATCCACGCCGCAGAAAACCAGCAATCAATACATTGAACATTCGCAGAATTTAACATATGACAATTTTGGGAATGCTATAGTAAATATAAAACAAGAAAACCCTTCTGAAAAAACAGGGTATTATTTTACAACTGAATTTTTTATATCTGAAACAAAGACAACAGAACTCCCTGAAAAATATTTCCTAACCGAGAGCATAAAGACCTATCTGGAGCCGACAGAAAATATCCAGAGTACGAATCCACGAATAAAAAATTCTGCGATGGAGATAACAAAGAATTCTTCCACTGATTTTGAAAAAGTTGCAAAAATGGCTGTGTGGATCAAGGAAAACCTGAAGTATACTGAGATCCTGGGAAGCGAAACAAAAGACGCCATGTGGGTTTTAAACAATAGAATGGGGACTTGTGATGAATATGCAACTTTATTTATAGCCATGTCCAGAAGCATAGGCATACCTGCAAAATATGTTTACGGTTATTCGTATGAGAGAACTATGTGGCAGAAGCACGCATGGGCAGAGGCGTATATTGGCGCATGGATTCCTGTCGATTCGCTATGGCTTGAAGTCGGGGAACTTGATGCTGTACATATAAAGTTTGGCGGGATAAAAGACAATGTTATAAAAAACCAAGTTAGAGCTCATGGCATAAACCTTGGCGAGTTAAACTGGGCAACAGATGAAGAGAGAATACACATAGAAAGTTTTGAGTATAAAATACCGGAAAATTATTCTTTGTCTATAAAAGAAAAAAATATTGAACAAGGCGGGACTGCAACAGTAGTTTTTGAAATTATAGCTGATTCATACAAAATTTTAAAACTGGATTTAGAGCCCTGCTACAGCGATTTCAACCTGGTTACAATAGATAAGAAAACAAAATATGTTATTCTGGAACCTGAAAAGAAAACTACTGTTACCTGGCTCGCAAAGGTTTCAGATGAACTTAAACCCAACACACGATATAAATGCCCATTAACTCTGAACTCAAACCAGTTAGATAAGAAGACAGTCAATCTGGAAGTGGACACATCAGGAAACTCGGCAATAAATGGGCTCAATGAGGATCTAATTGAAAGGATTATAAAAATGATAAAAGAATTTTTAGGGTTGTGACTTATCATTTTAAATTAATTTCTTTATTGCTTCGTAACTTTCCTTAACAAAAACATCAGGGTTTTTTGGTATCCAGCCCTCGCAAATCATAAATCCTTTGTATTTTATTTTTTTGAGATTTTTCACAACTTCATCAAATTTTATATCGCCAAGCCCAACAGGCAGATGGGCGTCCTCGCCGGCATTGTCTGAAAAATGCACATGCACCAAATGCTCTTTTAGTTCTTTGACATACCTTTGCGGCGCTGTCGGGCCGACGGTTCTTGCATGAGCTAAATCCAGTGTCGCTTTAACCTTTAGGGAACCAACCATTTTTATGATTTTAATCAGCTCCATTGCCTTGTAACCCAGCAATTTATGCCTGTCAACCCTGTTTTCCAGCCCTATTACTACTCCATTATCTTCTGCATGCCCGGCTAAATTTTTCAAAGAGTTAACAGTTACTTTAACTATTTCATCTCTTGGATATTTTCTGGACGCTACGGTCCCGGGGTGGATAACAACAACTTCAGAACCAAAGAAATTCGCTGTTTCTATTGCCTTTTTGTTCTCATTTATGGACATTTTTAACATATCCCGGTTCAATGAACCCAGATTTATGTCGTGCCACGGCGCATGAATTGATGTAGGTAAATTATAGGAACCTATTAAATCCCGTATTTTCTTTCTTTCCTTTTTGAAATTCTTACCGCGCCAGCTCCTGAAAAATGGATAATCGCAAACGATTTCAATACATTCCGGCCTGATTTCTTCAGCCATGTGCTTCATTGCAAATTTAATATCATGCCCTTTGTAATTCCAGTAAACGCCAGTTGAAATGCCGACTTTTATGCCCATAACTATTATTTTATATTTTACGGTATATTAATATTTGCGGATTAGAATATCTCTTAATTGTTGTTAGGCGCAATAATGCTCTGGCGAAAATTATTTAAGTAAATTCTTTATCTTAATTAATATGATGAAACATACACAAAGCGCTGGAGGGGTTGTAGTTAGAAATAATTTAATTCTTGTCGTAAATCAGAAAGGAACTTCTTGGTCTTTACCAAAAGGTCATATTGAGGGAGAAAATAAACTCCAAGCTGCCAAAAGAGAAATTTATGAAGAATCGGGAGTAACCAATTTAAAATTGATTGGAGAACTTGGTAGCTATCAGAGATACAAAATTGGCTATGATGAAAAAGAAGATAAAACCGAGTTCAAAACAATTTACATGTTTTTATTTCATACAGACCAAGAAGTTCTAAAACCTGTTGATCCTGAAAATCCAGAAGCCAAATGGATACATAAAGAAAAAGTTGCTGATTTACTTACACACCCAAAAGATAAAGAATTCTTTTTAAGTGTTATTGATAAAATATAATTTTCGCCCTGCGCCTTACTGTCGCTCCACTTCGTTCCGCTCGTTCATCTTGCAGGATTACCCAAATTCTTTCGCTAAGCTCAAGAACTTTTTTTAATCACATACGCTATACAATTCTGACGGCGGAAGAGTGGGATTCTAGTGCCATGGCTGAAGCATGAATGATTTATATATTTCGATAATTATCCTATATTTATGCCGGAACCAAAATTAATTGATGTTTATGAATTACCTACAGTTGATAACGTATGTAATCAGATTTTAAGAGAGGTTATTTCTTTACCGAAAGTTAGCATGGCTCATGTTATAATGAATGAAGGCAATGTTTCTCTCTGGCATCAGCATTCAAAAATGACTGAAGTTTATTTCATCTTGGAGGGGGAAGGAATTTTGTATTATGGAGAACGAGCATTAAAAGTTGAAAAAGGGGCTTACCTTGTTATTCCGCCAAATACACCCCATAAATTAAGGAATACCGGAAACTCTGATTTAGAACATTTAGTGTTTGCGATTCCGCCATTTAATCCGGAAGATGTTGAAATCTTGGATGATTCTCCAACTGAAGATATTACTCCTGAAAAATTCAGTTACGAAAAACCACCGATAACTGCATTGGATGGGGCATTAATATATGAATTAATGAATGCGGATGAAAGGAAAAGTTTGGGTGTTGCATTAGCAGTTGGTTTTCTGCCTCAAGGAAGAAAGGCAATTCCGCATCATCATAGAATTAGTGAAGAGATATATTATGTAACTAACGGAGTAGGTAGAGTTAGAGTTGGGAAACAGAATTTTGAAGTTAAGAAAGGTTCTGTAGTTTATGTTCCGACAAATAAAATTCATGCTTTGGAAAATGGAAGTGATTCAGAAGAATTGAAGGTCTTGTGTGTATCTTCTCCATCTTATACTGAAGGAGATTTTCTCTTCTAGTAATGCTGTTTTTGCCCTTTCTAAATTTATTTTGCCCCGGGGAATATTGGATATAACTTTTGGCGTTAAGGGAGGTTTTGGCGAAGCCAAATTTGGGAAACTGAACTGCAACGAGGTTTCCGTTAAATTCCTGTTAGCCGACCCGATGACTAAAAGGAGTCGATATTAAAAGCCCACCAAAACAATTAATGAGATTCCATAACTGATTTCAATTTAAGTAAAATATCTTTAGTAAATGGATTGCTTAATTCACCTTCTTTCATCCATTCAAAATATTCCATTTCTGTTTGACTATCACCTAATTTTTTATACGTATAGCTTACTGAATAATTTTCATCTAAATCAGTTAATGTAAAAACTTTGTTCTTATCAAATTCCACAACTTTGTAAAAATCCCAATCAGGTTCTTTTCCTCTATTTTTATATTGAGTATTTATTTTTGGAGGATATTCTTCTGCAATTTCTTCTTCAACTGAAGGAATCCATAAATGAGTATTTTTGGGATTTGTAGTGAATTTAAAAACATCTTCAATGGACTTATTAATAATAACTGTAATTTTATTCTCTTTCATAAATTATAGTATAAGTCTTAAATCTATATAACTTTTTAGTGGGCTTTTTCCGTTTTTAGAGGTAAAATTGAATATAACAACATCTAACCGAACTTTTGGTGCAACGATGCCGAAATGAAAAATTCAGAGTCATGAGGGTGCCGTAAATTTTTTGTTGTCGTAGTTTTTGTTTATTTGTCTTGTATATAGATTTCTGCGAAGCAGAGTAAAATTAATAAAATTGAGATTTCTAAGGGGAAAATTTATATATAACTCTTAATTAAAGGATTATATGGCAAAAAACCCAAACTCCATTAAAGAGATTAATGTAGAAGAATTATTTGGTTATTATGATTATAAATTACCTAAAACTCACTCTTTAAAGGATTTAAGTAAATTAATAATTTTATATGGTAATAATGGTTCAGGTAAAACAACCATTTTGAAATTAATATTCTATTTATTATCTACCATGAATACGGCAGGTCATAAATCGGCTTTAGCAAGATATAAATTTAAGAAATTCTCAGTAATTTTTGTAAATGGTGTTGAAATTGGAGCACAAAGAGAAAAAAGTACAACTGGTACATACAATTATTATATCAAAGAAAAAAATAAAAAAGTTTTTGAAGTTGAGTTAAAATGTAGAGGTGAAGATACTTCTATACGGCTTTCTGATGACTCCAAAGAAAATATTACCCTAAACAAAATGCTTAACTATATTAAAAGATTAAATATATCAATTTTTTATTTGGCTGATAACAGAAGAACCATGGATACTTTAAGCGAATCGATGTTTAGGCAAGATGATTTCAGAAGAAACATAATGTTCCACTCCCGTGATGAAATCAGACAATATGAAGAGGATATAGAATTAGCAGAAGAGGGAGTAAAACTAAATTATACTATAAGGGTTTTATCCGATTGGATAAGAAGACATGCAATTAAGGCTTCAAGAATAGGAGAAGAAGATACTATTACAGTTTATTCTAAGATTGTTAAAAGAGTTATGAAATCAGGGACAAAAACGGGTGAAAATAAAAAGCAATTAATTGAGACACTTAATCAATTAACGATTCAAAGTAAAGAGTATGCTAAACTGGGACTTATTACATCCTTAGAATATAATGAAATAACTAATGCACTAAAAAAAGCGACTGGTGAAAAAATTGATATTGTTTATAATATAATAGAACCCTTTATTGAGGGGCTTAAAGCACGCTTAGCGGCTTTATCGGAACTCAAGAATACTATCTCAGATTTAATAGAAACTATAAACTATTATTTTACAGATAAGGTAATTACCTATGATATATCTAGCGGGTTTAAGATTACTCATTGTAAGACTGGTGAAGAGCTTAATTTTGATGATCTTTCATCTGGAGAAAAACAATTCCTATTATTAATTTCAAATACTATAACAGCAAGTGAGGAAGCAACAATCTTCATAATTGATGAACCTGAAATATCTTTGAATATTAAATGGCAAAGAGGATTAATAAAAACGTTATTGGATTTTAGTAAATCAAATAATGTTCAATTTCTTATT
>DAOVKX010000003.1 GCA_030631505.1 Candidatus Nanohaloarchaea archaeon | reverse complement strand
GTTTTCCTATCGTGATTAAATTCAAATGCAAAATAATTTTCAGGAACAAAAACCGCGCCACCGTTTTCAGCTATAAACGGATCCAGATTTCCCAAGCGTTTTCTGAAATGTTCAATTTCTTCGTAGGTCTTGCTGCTGCATACCCCCAGTGGAATCTTTTGTTTTTTAATTAAATTTAAAGCAGACATTGCTTTCTCGTAAGAATATTTTTCATCCAGCAAAGTCCCGTCAAGGTCTGTAAAAATAACTCTATATGGCATACAAATATATTGCATTTACCGATATTTAATATTTAGAGTGTATCCCAATGGAATTTAAAGATTTAGAATAATAAAAACATGCTGATGTTAGTGACACCCCACACTATCCTAAAAAATCAAAGACCTAAAGAATCAGAGATTCTAAAAAACTGAAAGTTTTTGGAATTCAAAAATACCTTCGGTATTTTTTAGATTCTTGGGTTCTGAGGAATCAAAGAGTCCTGGAATCCATAAATTACAAGGTAATTTATTAGATCCCAAAAACGCAGAGCGTTTTTTAGGATTTTTTGGACCTCGAAAATCAGAGATTCTCGCAGTAAACTGCAGAGATTTCTTGCTGGATTATGTTAAAAATTTGGATTATCCATTATCAGAAAATGACTTATATGGGGTTGAACCATGTAAGAATTAAGGAAGCTTTCCAAATATATATCTCAAGGAATCCTGCTCGCATAACCAATCATAGAACTGCATAGCTTTGGATATTCGATCTATAATAATTTCATCGATATAACTATTTTTGTAAAGATGGATAGTATCTCCATATCCCATCTCAAATCCATCTATTGCTGGCTCATATCTCTCAGGTGGCAAATGTTTCAAACTTGCCTCAAATATAAAAATGTCAGATTTTTTTCTCCCACCGCTTGATTTAGAAAAAAGCTCATGGTCAATACTCCAAAGATTTCTATTTTCATCAACTATTATATTTCTCGTTTTTCTATCCAGAAAAGCATAATTCTTTTTATGAACTGCCCCTGTTTCGCGACCTATTTGAAAAGCTAAATTATAGATTTCCTCATTTTCTGCTGTTTCACAAAATTTACAAAAAGTTTCCCCCTCAATAAAGTCCCTTTCAATAACATTTCCCTTAATTTCATGTGTTTTTGGAACCTGTACTCCTAAAGAGAGTAAAACCTTTCTCGCGTTCAGTTCATTCTCAATTCTTTCGTTTACAGATGGATAATAAAAATCAAAATTGTTTATAAGCAAAGCATTCAGAATATTATAGGATAGAATTGGTGGAACAGCGGATATTTTTTTAATTTTTTTTCTAACAGTTCCCCTTTCTGTGAGACATATTTCATTCATCCCCTCAACGAGCACCATTGCACCACACATAATAATTGAGCAATAACTTATTTATTCATAAAAGTTATGCAAATCAGCAGGACATTCTTAAACAGGAGTTGCACCACTTATTTTATAAAAAATGATGTATATAATAATTGCAGGTGTAAAAATGTTAGCGATACTTACAGGAATCCCAGGAACAGGAAAAACCACTGTCGCCAAAATGGCGCTTGAAATTTTAAAACAGAGTAATGTAAATTATGAACTGGTAAACTTCGGTGATATAATGTTTGAAATTGCCAGATCCAAAAATCTGGTTGAGCAAAGAGATAACATGAGAAAGCTGAAGCCGGAAGTTCAGAAAGAACTCCAGAAAAAAGCAGCAAGGAAAATTTCTAGGATGAGTTCAGGGAAAAATATTATGGTTGACACCCACTGCACCATAAGCACTCCAAAGGGCTATCTGCCGGGCCTTCCAAAATGGGTTCTGGACGAACTGACGCCTGATATTTTTATGATTGTCGAGGCAGAGCCGAAAGAGATTGCAATGAGAAGGTATTCAGACAAAACCAGAAAAAGGGACAGTGAAATCACAGAAGAGATACGCATGCATCAGGAACTTAACAGGTCAATAGCAATGGTATACTCTGCTTTCTCAGGATGCACAGTGAAAATAGTGCAGAATCATCAGGGCAAAGCAGAAGAAGCGGCAAGGGGCATGTCAAAAATCCTGAGATGAAAATTTTAAATTTAAGGTATTCAATTGAAGAATTTCTTTTGGTAATTCTAATATCTGCCAGAGTATATTAAGAAATCCTATGTTAGAGAGTACGCGTTTTTTTGTGTACCCTGTAATACAGAACATATAAAAAATAGTATAATTGGTTTGGAATTTCAGGAGTTTCTGATTAAATTAGAGAATGCAGTTAGAAACGAATTTAAAGTTTTTTTCTACTACTTTGAATAAAGATACACTATTGTTAAGTGATGATATGGTAAATAAAGTTGAGAAGGGTAATGAAACAGTTCAATTAGAATTTGATGTTCATCAGGTATCTCCGCGAAAGGACCTCCTGCATTTTGTAGAGGAAAATTTAACATCTAAAGTGTATGAAGGGCTTGGAAACAACACCAGGCAATGGATTGAAGAATTGGATATAGTTAGTTCCCTTTTAACCGGAGAGGGATTATGCGCTCTTATTAATGCACAGGTTATACATCAACCCCCTCAGGACGACCCGGAATTCAGGCAATTAGGGGAAAATGTATTCCTCTACAGAGGAGAGGAGCATAAAGCACGAGGGCTATGGCTTTCTAAGGAATCAACACAATATGATATACGCAAGGATGAAGAGATACCTTACACGCAATGGACTCGTTACAGGATGGGTTCTCATGGGATATTAAAAATAAACACCAATTTTCAGGATATTCCTCATGAGACATTTTTGCCTGAAAATTTTGAGCCAAAAAGCAAGACAATCAAGGACAATAAAAGACCTGTGTTGGTCTTTGATGTTTCACAGGGAGACAAGACCTTAACAGTTTATGCTAAGGGCGCAGAAGTTACAATATACAGGTTATTTGAACCTCCAAGTTATAGACTCACCAATTTATCCAATATATCCAAAGTAACATCTAAGAAAGAAATGGAAATGAGTTTGGAGTTGGCGGCACAAGGAGTAAAAATTCCACCTATTATCGGGTATTACAAATCTCCTGTTGAGGAGTTTCTGTTCTTAAAGAATGTAGAAGGAGAAAAACCCTGCGAGTATTTATCAACTCATAAAAAAGAAATTATAGAACAAGATGCAGAGATGCTTGCTGTACTTTGTCTGCTTGGTTATCGTAAAATAGGATTTAATGATTTTGATGATAAGATTTTTGATGGAGAAAACTTGTACCTTATAGATGTGGAAGAACTGCGGGATTTGTATTACCCAATGAAGTACAAGAAGTTTAAGGACATGTTGCTTAATCCAACAGATACTTCCAAGTTGGATGAATTTAGAGAAGGGCAAAAATCATTATTTAAAACTGCTCTAAAGGATGCGCTTTATGATTATAGGGATTCACTGACTCCCACTTTTGATGACCAAGTCGGGTACGTAGATGCATTTTATAAGCGGGTTGGCTGGGGTAAACCCCCTAAATCAAAAATTAAAGAACTAACCGGATTTCCTGATGATTACATGACTGTAGACAGGTACATGAGCATGATGGCAGATAATCTATAATGTATAAACATAAACTAAAAGGATTTTAATAAAAACTCCTGGATTGTTTTCGTTTATATCCCTGCGAGAACCTGTTTCTTCTTGGCGGTTGTCTTGGATTATCAGCCCGGACAGCAAAGATTTTTTTCAAAATGGGTTTGTTTACTTTTTTAATAGAGAATGCGCGATGTATGTTCATGATATTGGAAAAACTGTTATAGTCATAGTCGCACAACAGGTTGATTACTTTTCCAGCTTCCCCGGCCCTGGCTGTTCTTCCGATTCTGTGGACATAATCAACAGGGTCTTTTGGAATATCATAATTATAGATATGTGAGACATTGTCAATATGCAGGCCCCGCGCAGCCACTTCAGTGCACACCAGTACGCTGACCTTGGCTTTGTTAAAAAGATCGATAGTCCTCATTCGCCTGTTTTGCGGAAGTCCACCATGAATGACAATCGCGTTGATTCCATTTGCCTTAATGTTTTTGGCAACAAAATCAGTGTTCCTTCTCGTATTGCAGAAAACCATGACTAATCCTGAGTCCTCGTTTTTCAGCAGGTGCACAAGTAAAGATAATTTCATGTTCTTTGGAATATCATAGTAGACCTGTTCAAGTTTAGAGGGATCAATGTGTTTTTTGGCGTAGACTTCAGTTGGTCTTTTCATGTGCTTGTTGGCAAGGTTTTTTACCTGCGGGGAAATCGTTGCAGAGAAAAACAAGGTTTGCCGTTCAGCCGGGCATGTTCTGATAATTTTTTCTACGTCGCTAATGAATCCCATGTCAAACATGCGGTCTGCCTCATCCAGAACCAGCAACTTAATTCTGGAAGTATCTATTGTTCTTCGTTGCAGATGGTCCAGCAGCCGTCCCGGAGTTGCGACAACTACATCAGCCCGTTTTAAATCACTAATCTGCTGGTTAATGGAAACCCCTCCATAAACAGCTATGATTTTAAGATGCTTCTGCTCTGAAAGCTCTTTCAATGAGTTTTTTACCTGCTCGGCAAGCTCCCTTGTAGGAGTCAGTATCAATGCCTGCAGACCCTCTTTAGGGGCTACATGCTTAACAATTCCGCAGCCGAAAGCAAGTGTTTTCCCAGAGCCGGTAGCAGATTCCCCGATAACATCCTTCCCTGCCATTATAGGCGGGATAGATTTCTTCTGTATCTGGGTCGGTTCAGTAAACCCTAATTTGTCTATAGCCGAGACTAACTGCTGGCTTAATCCTAACTCTTTGAATAAATTCATTTTCTTCAACTTAATATAGCACTCCAATAGAAAAAGCGAAATGTTCAAACAAATGATCAAGTGCTCTCTCGTAAAGTATAATATCTTATTACTAAGAATGAACCCATAATTTTATAAAGGTTTGGGTTGCCTGATTTTCAGTCAAAACAGGCCTAAACCAATAGAGAGTAGCACATATTAGTAGATTTAAATCGTCAGGGGTGTCTGTTAAGTTAGAAAAATCAATATTAGTATTCAACCTCTATTTCTTTTAAATAGTCAAGTATCATTTTAACCAAAGGCCGTAAATTTTGTTTCTTTTGGGACTCGTAAAGCGCCTTGTAATACCTCTCTTTATCCTTATTTTTTATGTCTATCATAGGAAACCCATTCTGCCTGAGCATAAAATTAAGAATTAATCTGCCTGTTCTCCCGTTGCCGTCCCTGAAAGGATGTATTGCCTCAAAAACAGAATGAAAATAAGCAGATGCAATAACTGCATGGTACTTCTTTTTATTAGCCATATGCCATTTCATCAATCTATTAAATTCATTGTCTATTTTTGAGGGCGGCGGGGGGAGTATATCAACTCCGCGTATGTATACATTAACGTCCCTGAATCTGCCTGCAGATTCCCATAATATATTATGCATCAGTCTTCGGTGTATTTCGAGTACAAACTTTTTTGTTATATCCTCCTTATGCGATATAATAAAATCAAATGCTTGCTTGTGGTTTTGCACTTCATTTATTTCCCTAGGCGATTTTCCTTTTGGCACTGTGTTTTCAAAAAGTATTAAATTCGTATCCTGCAGTGTAAGTGTTGAGCCCTCTATTGCATTTGTATCGTATGTAAACTGTGTAAGAAACCATTCGTAATAGTTTTTCCATGCAAGTTTGTCCATTTTCCGGAGTTTTTTCTCATTGTTTTCACATATGCTCTTCAATAATGCGTTTTCTTTTTCTGTTAGTATTCCCATTAACGGGTCTTCGCGGGATAACAGTTCTTTTGCCCTTTTTTCCAGCACAGGTGAAAAGCTATTAATGAGCCCCTTTATTTCCTTTTTTGTTTTCATCCCCTTCCCGGCATATATGCGTATCTTTTTTATTCTGCCTTTAAGCCTGAAAGCTTTAACAATATAATGAAATTTGTTATTTCCAATTTTCTTTTCTTCATGATAAGCCATGTTATTGATTAGGGGGTACACATTTATAAATATATGTTTTTTGTGTACCCTGTAATACAGGACTTATGAGAAACAAGATATTGGTTTAGAATTTCGGGAGTTTTGGTTAGGTTGGAAAAAGACCTCATTGTTTAAATATCAGAGATATTTAAACAATGGTTTTAGATTTTATAAATTTATCTGTATATTCTGAGTATTTGGGAATATACCAAAGAGTTAGAACTAAAAAAACGAATAAAAGAAAAAGCAATGACACTGACATAATTAGTTTATATAACGTACCATACGAGTTCTGTAGTAATATTCCTGTAGACAAAAGGATTGGCAGTACCATTGAATAAGCTGTTAACTGCCAACTTCGTTGTTGTCTCTCTCTCACTTCTATATTCTTTTCTTTTGTTATCTCATTTTTAATATTTTTTTTAAACCCACTAAATCTCATTGGTTTGTTTTCCTTGTTATATTGGAATACAAAATACAAAATTAAAGGAATCAAAATCAATGAATCTAATAGTGTAAGAGTTAAAGGTCTTTGAACTCCAGATAATGCAATAGTTAGTTCAGCTACTATGAACGGCAATATACCTTTTTCGTAAACCATACTAACATAATCTACAAATTTTTCTGTTTTATGAAATGTAGTGTAACTTAACACGATGAAGAATATTACAAATATAATAAAAAAATACTTCGCTGGGAATTCAGCCCTTTCAATAATAACTTTTGGTTTTATAGAAATTGTCTCATTTTCAGGGATTTTACAAGATGTTTTCTCATTAGTTTCTAAGTTCGTCATGCTTAATTTTATACCTGTTAGTTCATTATCTAAAACACACACTTCAGGACTCATCTTGAGATACTTAACTCGACTAAGTAAATCCGGATATATATTTAAATTTATTGTATCAGACAGCCCGGGACATTTGACTCGTGTTTCTACTGTTGCATTTACAGAACCTTCCATCTTAACAAATGTTTTGGGGTAATACCAAGAGATAGTCATTGAAGTATTACGAGGGATGTTTGAAATATTTTGAAAAAATAAAGTATATTTATCAAAAGGGTACCACCAAGAACTACGTATTGTTTCAATATTGTCTATTTTGTAGGTCATCTCAATAAAATGGTTACCCTCTAATGAGATTTTCTTAGGTTCGAAAAAAAATACTTCCTTTCCATTTATAAACTCAGACCCAACACTAGGTCTTGGTACAAATGTATATGGCTCTCCATCAATTTGTACTTCAAAATCGAAGATGTGGAATTCCCTCTCGTCCCTCATTTTTAATTGGATAGTTGCATTATTGCTTTGGATGTAAAATGTATTTATTGTATAATCTAAATCCTCATTAATAGTTATGATTTGATAAACTTTCACTTTTGCGACTTCACCTAATGTGGAATTCACGATTTTTATGTTATTGGATTGAGCATTGACACAAGAAGATAACAAAATTAACAAAATTATGAAATTTATAATTTTTTTCATAAGTGTATATATCTTTATAAATTAATTAATCTTCACTCCTTGATAAACCACAATCTCAATGAAGCCAAAATTTCTAAGAAAAAACAATCTCCACACTTCAAACAGAAACAGTACGCTTTAACTCCTCTTTTTGCGTCTCTAACTCCTTCTGGATGAAGTAGTCAGAGATTTTGCTGTCAACCCGTATCAGCTCATGAACCAGCGGGTTTTTTTCATTGAGCCGATACAGTTTGGCGTTGGCTATTGTCCTTGTCTGCTCAGCGATGACCATTTCCACCAGTTTTGGAAATATCCTGTGAAGCGATGACCATGAAACTCCTGAATTTTCAGAAATATCCGTAAGCGTGAAGTCATACAAACCCCTTTCAGCCAGCAGAAAGTCTATAACTTTGGTCATTGGCGAGTTTCCAAAAACCCTCCTAAATGCAGATATTTCTTCCATGTTCATCAAATTCAATTTAAAAATTTAAAAAAACTATGCGGGGGACGAGATTCGAATTCGCTGACCCCTTCCCTTCAATTCACCAAGATTGAGACCTTTTCTTTCTAAAAAATGCTTTGCATTTTTGGAACCCAAAAATCCTGAAAGGATTTTTTAGGTTTTTG
Organism: Candidatus Nanohaloarchaea archaeon; assembly: GCA_030631505.1. GTDB lineage: Archaea > EX4484-52 > EX4484-52 > EX4484-52 > DAOVKX01 > DAOVKX01. The sequence continues at coordinate 20,215 of DAOVKX010000003.1, read as the reverse complement.
AAAAGAAAAGGGGTCACTCGCGAAGCCACTAAGGCACAGGGCCCTCGACCCTGCGGGTTTGGCCGCTCCCCCACCCCCGCATATTCTGCAACATTAATATATATCCGAACATTATTAAAAAACTTCTATAACAATATAAGAATGCGTATCAAAAGTGTTTTTTATGAAAGTCTGTGTGTATCTTGAACTGGATTCCCTAGTCAGCGGGAAATCAGGAATAGCCACTGCTGTCAAAAACCAGAAACGGGCATTAAGTCTGGCTAATATTGAAGCCGCAGGCAATCCAAACGATGATTTTGACATAATCCACATAAACACCATCGGACCAAAATCGCTTTTTCTGGCAAAGAAAATGAAAGACCGAGGTATAAAGGTAATCATCCATGCGCATACAACAAAAGAAGATTTTGAAAACAGCTTCAAATTAAGCAACAAAATTGCTCCGTTTCTAAAAAAATATTTGATTCATTTTTATAATCAGGCAGACCTGATACTATGCCCTTCAGAGTACACAAAAAAAGTGCTGGAACGCTACGGGATAGAGAAAAAAATAGAAGTTATAAGCAACGGGATAGACATAGAACAGTTCAATGATGTGGACAAAAAAAGAAACCTGTACAGGGAAAAATACAAATTAACAGGCATTGTTCCTTTTTCAGTCGGGCATGTTTTCGCAAGAAAAGGCGTTTCAACATTTATAAATGTTGCAAAAAAATTCCCGAATACATTTGTCTGGTACGGCGACTCATTCAACCGCATTTTAAACTCTGCAAAAGTCATTGACATGGCAGAAAATTCACCGGAAAACATAATCTTTACGGGCTATGTTGATGACATAACCGCAGCATATTCTTCCGGGGACATATTCTTTTTCCCGACGCATAACGAGAATCAGGGAATAGTGCTTCTGGAAGCTGCGGTTTCAAAAAAACCAATTCTCATAAGAGATCTTCCTGTTTTCGATGAATGGATTGACGGCAAAACCTGTTTAAAGGCAAAAGACGACGAGGAATTCGCCCTTAAACTAAAAGAACTTATAGGCAATGAAAAATTACGAAAGGACTTAGGCAGGAATGCGCATAACTTTGTCATCAAAGAGCATGACCTCAAAATAGTTGGTGAAAAATTAAAGAATATATACAACGGACTGCTAAATGAAGGCCATACAACGAGCTGATTACTCTTTTCTGCTGCCGGCGATTAACGGCACTGCGCCCAGAACAATTAACACAACTCCTACGAATTCATACATGCTGACTGTTTCAGAAAGATAAAACACCCCGCCAAGAGTGCTTATTACAGTTGAGGAAGTCAGCATAATAAGCAAAGCCACATAGGACTTGGACTGTTTTAATGCGTACTGGAACATCAAAAAGCCGGTTAAGCCAAGAGAAAGTGATATAACCAGAACAGGAAGTATGTTATTTTCCATAAATGACTTTAACAGGACTGCGCCGGAGCCGAAAAAAGCGCCTGATAAAATAGCAAGAGTTTTCATAACATAACCTTCCATTTTCTTTCAAATAGCAAAGATATTGGTGTCATTTCAACCGACCGCCAAAAAAATAATCCCTGTCAGAATTGTAACAAGCGAAAAAACCTCCCTTCTTGTTATTCTTTCACCCAGGATAAAATAACTGCAGATAACTGTAAAAACAAACGAACTGTTGATTATCGGCTGTATCAGGGAAACCTGCCCTTTTTCAAGAGCAAAGAGGTAAACTACAAAAGAAAAAAGCAGGATTGACGTGCTGAAGAGCCATAACTTTGAAGCAAGCAGGGTTCTGGCCCTGACCTTTTTAATTCTGGAAAGGGCAAGTTTCTGCACACTGGTTGAAAATCCCGCCATAGCTGCAGAAACAAGCGCGATTAATATTTCAATCATTTTAAACACCCAATAAAATATAACCTAAATATTTAATAAATGACATAAGTAATTAATATATGCAATTGCGTCAAATAGTGTTTTTTACTATATATTGATTAACTTATGTCCCATATTAACCGGATTGGCAGGGCTTTATGAAACTTATTCGGAATTAAAAATCTCTCTCTTTCACAAAAACAACCAGTGAACTCTTATGAAAATCGCAGTTTTCTCCGATACATTTTATCCCCAGACAAACGGGGTAGTGACATCCATAATAAATTCATCAAAGGAACTTGCCAAAAAGGAAAATGAAATAATGATATTTGCCCCGAAACCAAAATCCGGATTGAAAAAGAAAATTAATTTTGGGAAAAATATACAGGTATCCTATAGCCATTCATTGCCTCTGCCGGCATATAAAGATTACAGGATTGCATTCCCCGGAATGATAACCTGCCTGCGAAAAATCCGCAGATTCAGGCCTGATGTGATTCACCTGCATTCGCCGTTCTCTATGGGCATTCAGGCATTTATCTGCGCAAAGGTATTCAATATACCTCTGGTCGGGACATACCACACGCTTTTTCCCGAATTCATTAAATACCTGCCGGTTCCGAAATTAAAAGACAGGGAAATCGCCAAAAAAATGACATGGAGGTACACGAATCTTGTTTACAACAGGTGCAGCATTATAACCACGCCCTCGCTCGCGATGAAAAAAGAACTGGTTAAATATAAAATCAAAAAGCCAATAAAAGTTATTTCAAATGGCATCGACTTATCAAAATTTCAAAGGAAAGAGAATAAAAATATCAGGAAAAAGTTTAAGTTAAAAGAAAACATTATATTGCATTTCGGCAGGATAAGTTATGAAAAGAGCATTGATGTCGTTTTGAAGGCATTTAAACTGGTTCTGAAAACAAACCCTGCAACTCAACTGCTCATTGTTGGTGATGGTCCTGCCCTGAAAAAATTAAAAAATGAATCAAAGGAATTAAATATTTCAGAAAATATAATATTTACGGGCTTTGTAAAAGAAAAAGAATTGCTGGGTTTAATATCGTCCTCAGACATATTTGTCACGGCAAGCTCAATAGAAACGCAGGGATTAGTAATACTTGAAGCAATGGCGTGCAGACTGCCTGTTGTTGCAGTAAAAAGCCGGGCTATACCTGAACTGGTCAGGCACAATAAAAATGGTTTTCTGGCAAAGCCGTTCAATGAAAGAGAAATGGGAAAATATTTAAATAAATTGCTTGAGAATAAAAAATTACAGCTCAAAATGGGCAGTGAATCTGCAAGAGTGGCAAAAAAACATTCACTGGAGTTCACTGCCGACATGCTATATAAGCTTTATGGTGAATTAAGGAAAGGAGATTAATGATATGTACGATATAATCGTGGTTGGCGGCGGGCCAGGCGGGCTTATGGCCGGAAAAACAGCGGCTGAACTAGGCCTGAAAACATTAATTCTCGAGAAGGACCAGGAAATAGGGGTGCCTGTCCGGTGCGGGGAAGGTATTGGTTTTGAGGTTCTGGAAGATCTTGGAGTGAAACTTAAACCCGGACAGTACACGCAAAAAATAAAAGGCTCGACAATCATCTCGCCATCAGGAAAAAGGGTGGTTATCAACTTTGGGAGGGCTGCGGGCTGCATTCTTGAGAGAAAAATGTTTGAGAAAGGTCTGGCTGAGGAAGCGGTCAATGCTGGTGCGAAATTGCTGGTTAAGGCAACTGTTGAAGATTTAATAAAAGAAAATGGGTTTGTCAGGGGAGTTAAAGTCAATAATATGGGGAATAAGCAGGAATTCAGAAGTAAAGTTGTGATTGGTGCAGACGGTGTTGAATCAAAAGTAGGCAGGATGGCTGGCATGGATACAGTTAACAAGCCCGCAAATGTGGATTCAGGAATCCAGTACGAAATGGTCGGTGTGAAACTGGAAGACCCGCAGGCGCTTGAGTTCTATTTTGGTAATGATATTGCGCCAAGAGGGTATATCTGGATTTTTCCAAAGGGCAGGAACCGCGCAAATGTGGGGATTGGCATAGGAGGTTACATGGAAAAAACAGCGAAGCACTATCTTGATAAATTTGTTCAGAGCCGTGAGGATTTAAAAAACGCAAGTATAATTGAAGTAAACGGTGGCTCTATTCCTGTCGGCGGTTTTTTAAAAAATATGGTTTCCAACGGACTTATGCTGGTAGGGGATGCAGCCCACCAGGTCCACCCGCTTCATGGCGGCGGTATGGAAGAAGCTATGACTTCTGGCGCAATGGCTGCAAAGGTTGCCTCAAACGCGATAAAAAACGGCGACGTAAGCGAAAAGTCATTGGATGAGTACAATAAGTTATGGTGGAAAAAAAGAGGCAACAAACTGCAGAAACTTGAGAGAACAAGAGAAATCATGGAAAAAATGACAGATAATGATTTCAACACAATTGCAGAAAGCATAAACCCTGCAGATTTGCTGAGGATAACAGACGGCAACATGAAACTGCTGGTAAAGGTGCTGATTAAGAGCCCGAAACTAGCTGTTTTGGCAGGAAAACTAATTTAAATTTCTAAATGTAGGGTACGCAGGGAAGATTGAATGAAAAAATATGATGTTGTGGTTGTTGGTGCCGGGGTAAGCGGATTGCTGTCTGCGCTGGCGCTTTCAAAGGAAGGTAAAAAAGTCCTTTTATTAGAAAAAGGAGATAAACTCGGCGGGAATATAAAAAGCTACAAAGTCAATGGATACCTTGTCGACACAGGACCGCACACAATAACAATGCTCTCAAATGGGCCATTTACTTTCCTTATGAAAAAATACTCCAATCTAATCCCGAACTTCAGAAAGTACGGCTATTATTACATCAGGCAGAACAAAAAATTGATGAAGCTCCCATGGACATTGCAGGACTGGGCAAGATTCAGGGCGCTGCCAAAAAAAGACCGGCTGATACTCGCGCAGGCAATAACAAGAAGTTCCATAACTTCCGCCTTTGCGCGCAAACCGTTAAACAAGAGCGTTTACGAGTTCCTTAGCAAGTACCCGCTATCTGAAAAAACATGGAGATTTGTTGATGCCTTCTCATACTTCCTTACGGGAAAATCCATGAAAGAAACTCCTGCATGGAGGATGCTTACCGGCGGGGGATATATGGAAGATTCTCAGGAAGATATAAAGAATTATTTTTACAAGTTCATGAAATTCGCAAAACACGACGGCGGTGCAGAACACGGCTACCCTCTGGGCGGCATGCAGACACTTGTAAATTCTATAACCGGTTCCTTTAATGGCGTTGAAATAATGACCAATCAGGAAATAACAAACCTTATAGTGAATGACAATAAAATCAAGGGTGTCTCTACAAAAGAAGATAACTATTACGCAGACACTGTTGTGTACTCTGGTTTTATGAAAGACTTAACCGGATTGACAGATGCGTTTTCAGAGCAATATACAGCTATGCTGAATAGACTGCAGCAGTCAAAGACACTTACTGTGTGGCTCGGTTTGAAAAGAAAAATAAAAGCTCTTGATTATCTCGGCTCCGAAATATATTTCGGGGAAGGCCTCCCTTACTGGGGTGTGCCTGTTTCAAATTTCGATGGCGCTCTTGCTCCTAAAGATAAACAATTAATCGGTTTTGGTTCCCCTCTTAAAAGCAATAGCCAAAACTCAGGTAAAAAGAAATTATTGGAGAATGTTTATGGTGCGATACCTGATATTGAAAAGAACGTGGAGCTCGTGCACACACAAGTTACTGTTCCTGAGAAAGCCGCCATAGTTGTGGATACAGAACTGCCGAAGCCAAAATCACCTGTAAGCGGACTGTACCTCGTTGGAACTGACACAGACTACAGGAGCATGGGTGTTACGCGGGCTGCTTATTCTGTAATAGAAGCGTTGAAATATATGAAGCAGGACAAGGTTATATAAATTATAGACAACAGGACTCTCTTTGAACCTCCTGCAGGTGTATAGTTCTTTCTTTTTGAGATATATAAGCATAACTCTAAAAATTGGCGCAAATGCAGTAGAAATACTTATGGAGTATTGATGGAATACATTGCAGAGTTATTTATTTATTGACAAAAGTTAATTATTTGTCATGGATGTTTCAGTAATAGTTCCCACGTTTAATGAAGAAAAATATATTGAAAAATGTTTAAAGTCTATTGCAGGGCAAAAAACAGATATCAAATACGAAATAATTGTTTCAGATGGTTCAAGTACTGACAATACTTTAAAGATTGCAAAAAAATATACAGAAAAAATTATTATTTCCCGGAAAAAAGGTGTTTGGCATCAAAGGAACCTCGGGGCAGAATCCGCGCAAGGCAAAATTCTGGTTTTTATTGACGCAGATACAGAGTTACTGCCAAGTTATCTGGAAACGATTATAAACGCCATTAACGGCTCTGTAATTGCTGTTTCAACAGCATTTAAATTCTCCAGCCAGACGCCGGAATTAAAATTTGCAGAGACAGTTACCAACGCCTATTTTTTGATGAGGGATAGGATAGGCAAGGCCACACTGCCTGGATTTAACATATGCATACTCAAGGACGCGTTTAACAAAGTCGGTGGTTTCAAAAACATTCTTTTGGAAGATGTAGAGATAAGCAAAGATTTAAGAAAGAGAGGAAAAACAAGGTATTTACGCTCTGTAAAAGTGATTACATCTTCGAGAAAATTAGATGAAATGGGTATTTTAGGTACTTTAAGGTATTACCTTGAGTTGGATTTAAACAAAAATTTAAACAACAAAAAAATTGCGGAACTTTCCAAAAAATTCAAATTACTTAAATACCATAATTATGTTCATTGCAGATAATCTTTTTCTGAATAAAAATATAAACCATGTACTCTATAATAAACAGAGTGATTATATGGCCAAAGTGCATAAAATAGAAATACATGGATTCAAATCATTTAACAGGCAGACAGTTATACCTTTGTTTCAGGGATTTAACGCTATTATAGGTCCAAACGGTTCTGGCAAGTCAAACATTCTGGACGCTATCTGCTTTGTTCTTGGCAGGACATCAAAAACATTAAGGGCAGGGCGGATGGACCATGTTATTTTTAACGGCGGGCATGGAAGAAAGCCGGCTGACAGGGCGCAGGTAAGCATTTATTTCGACAATACTGATAGGGCAATACCTATCGAAGACGATATCGCAAAAGTAACAAGAAAGGTAAACCGGAGAGGTGTTTCCACTTACAAATTAAACGACAGAAATGTTACAAGAAACAAGATACTGGAAATCTTAAGTCTGGCGCAGATTGACCCTGATGGGCACAACATAATACAGCAGGGAGACATCAACAAACTCATCGAAATGAAACCCAGAGAGCGAAGGGAAATAATTGATGAGATTTCAGGCATAAAAGAGTACACAACTAAAAAAGAAAAGGCAATTTCAGAACTGGGAAAAGCAGAAGCAAAACTCAACGAAGCCAATATAATCGCAGGCGAGAAAAAAGAATTTCTGGACAAACTGAAAGCTGAAAAAGAGAACGCTGAACATTACCAGAACACGGAGAAAAAGGCAGGGTGGCTAAAGGCATGCATTGCCCACACAAGAGTCAAGGGTGTAGAAGAAACCTTTGAAAATATTAACAGGAATTTAAAATTAAAAGAGCAGGAAAATGGGAAATTGCAGAAAAACGTTTCCGGCTCTGATAGCGGCCTGGATAAAATTGAAAGAGAGATTGAAAAAATTGGAGAGCAGATAAATAAAAAGAGCATAAATACTGAACTGCGTGAGAAAATAGAGCAGATTAACCTGAGAGCCGCCAAGAGAGAAACAGAAATCGAGGGGAAAAGAAGGGAACTGGTCCGCGTGGAAGAGCTCATTTCAAAAATGACTGCGATAAAAGTTGGCGGCGACGTGAGAAACCGGGCAGTCCAGTCAATAATAGATTCAGGCATTGAGGGTGTAAAAGGAACCTTGTCTGCACTGAGCAGCGTCGGGTCGCAGTTTGAAGTCGCAGTTGAAGTTGCTCTCGGGGGACGTTTAAATGATATTATTGTGGACTCTGAAAACACTGCAGTAACCTGTATAAATTATTTAAAAAACAACAATCTTGGGCGGGCGAGATTTCTTCCCCTCGACAGGATAGTGCCGCATTCTTTCTCGGCAAAAGCGGAAATCGCGGCAAAAATGTCAGGGATAATCGACTTTGCTATCAATCTGATTGAGTTTGACCGCCAATACGAAACTGCATTCAGGTATGTTTTACGGGACACTCTTGTCGCAGAATCTGTTGAAGCCGCAAGGAAAATAAAAGGGTTGCGGGTAGTAACTCTTGACGGGGACATATTCGAAGCCGGCGGGGCAATACTCGGTGGCAGTTATGTAAAAAAAGGCGGAAAAGTCAGGATTGCTGACTTAACTGATGTTAAGGAACACCAGCGGGCAAAAAACAAACTGCTTAATGAAATTGAAAAATTAAAGGACGAGATTGGCCAGTTGAACACTCTGCTTGACGAAAAAAGAAAGAACAGTCAAAAAGAAACTGAAAATGTTCAGAAAATGGAAAAGGAGAAACACGGGCTGGAAGACAAACTGGAAAAAACAAAGAAAGGCAGAAAAGTCAATTACGAACAGTTCCTGATTCTTGAAGGTGAAATAAACAGCATGAAACTCAGACAGGCAAGATTGGAAGCAGAACTTGAAAACCTCATGATAGATTATGAAAAATACAGGAACAGGGACGACCTTGAAAGGGGGGATGTTGACGACATGAAAAATGAGCTGACCAAAACCCAGAGAGAACTGCATTCCCTTGGCCCGATAAACATGAAATCTATAGGAGAATATGAAGAGTACAACAAGGGCTACACAGAACTTAAAGAGAAAATTGATAAATTGAAAAATGAAGAAGGCTCAATTCTGGACATGATAAAGCAGATAGACGAGAAAAGAAAACTTGTGTTCAACACCACTCTGGAAACGATTTCCAGTGCATTTGCACAGGTCTTCAGCGACCTGACAAACGGGGAAGGCGAACTTATGCTTGAAGAGGATGATATAGAATCAGGTCTGCTTATAAATGCAAGGCCTGGGGGCAAGAGACTACTGAGTATTGATTCTCTGTCAGGCGGGGAAAAGACACTTACTGCTCTTGCTTTCCTGTTTGCGATTCAGCAATACAGGCCAGCGCCGTTCTACATACTTGATGAAATCGACGCCGCTCTGGACAAGGAAAATTCAGAGAAAATCGGTAACCTGATTTTAAAATACGGCGACAGGGCGCAGTTTTTGCTGATTACGCACAACGACGCAACAGCGCAGAAAGCAGAAAGGATTTACGGCGTCTCAATGCAGAAGGGAACATCGCAAATTCTCGGCGTTGAGTTGGAAGAGAATAATTAAGATAAAATACATTAGTTTTGTACTTTCACAAAACTGCATTTTAAGAACCCATCGAAGCACAATTTAAAAGAAAAACTCAGTTGATAACTTATTTTAATTACATAAAATGAATTATGTTTTGGTTTTCTTTAAATCTAAGACTTCAGTGCACTATTCCTTTATTTAAAATTTCGTATCATAAAATAAATTATGGGAAAAGACGTAATCAAAAATGTTTTTGCATCAGTTTTTCTTAAAGTGCTTCCTGACTTTGGGCAGGCCATGGATATGCTCTGGGCTGTGTTCAATTTTGGCGGCATAATTCCCGCAAAGATAATTGCACCGCAGTTCGGTGATGAATTTGAGAAACTGACAAACATCCTTACAAGCGCCGGGCTGCTGCAGTGGAGAGCAGGAGGGCAGATGGTTGAAGGTGCAGGCAAGGAAGGGTTCATACTGCTACTGGACGAAAGTGCAGAGAATGTATTAAGAGAGAAAAAGAACCTTACATTCCATGATTTCAGGGAGATTATATCTGAAAATTACGGAGAATACATAATCAGGAATATAAAATCAGACCTGCTGGAATCTCTAAGCTTAATGCTGGAGACTATTATAAGAGAGAGTTCACCGGATACTCCAGTCTATCTTTCATCAGTTTTAAGGATTCCCGGCAAAATAGGATATGAAACAATAGCGAGTTCAAAACTTATTCTGGATTATTATCTGGTCGGTTATCTGGAACTTGTCGTACTGGATGGCTTTGGCGTGAATTTATCAGGAAAAAGCCAGGAACTTCTAAAAGGCAACAAGGAACTATGGGAACTGTATACGAATAAGGAAATGAAGAGGAATACTGTAATTGAAGAGCGTCCTGCAGTTGAAGCGCCGCCGCAGTTAGAGCCAAGAGTGCGAAAAAAAGAAGTAACTCTCGAAGATTTAACGAATAAATACCTTATGAAGAAAAGTTGATTTTGTGTTTATGTTTAAATAATTAACTAATTAGTTCTAGTTATGAAATATGGAGAAAAAGAACTTTTGGAATCCAAAAGATTATTTTCAACACCACATCAGATCGATTTGTGCCACTCAACCTGTGAATATTGTAAAAAACCTGTAGCTGTGGGTTATAGACTTAAAGGTGAGGAAGCATTTATGCACTCTGACTGCTTTATTCTTGATGTGTATGATAAATTTTCAGAGATTGGGCATATGACACCTATAGATGTTGCTTATCAAATAGAAAGTGTGGATGCACCCGAAGTTATAATTAAAAAACGTGTGTTAAAAAGATTAATCAATGAAGCGGTTAACTTATTTCCTTACCAGCATATGTTCCTTTCAATATGTAACGAAGACGATAATGAAATAATCATAGAGGATTTTGTGGATAATCCTATTTTTACATACGAGTTACCTGAAGGAAAATTTAGTAACTGGGAGTTAGATTTTTCACATAAAACTCCAAAGAACTTCAAAGAAAATGTAAGTACAAAAAAGGTAAATGGCTATATACATACTCATGACACTAAGCGTATAAGCTTGTCAGACCTTTATTATGATTTTATATACTCCTGTTTTATGAAGAAAGGAGATGGTGTGTTTATACATGCGCAACTGGATATTTTCTATCCTGCTTTGAAGCAACTGGTTTTGCTGAATCATGAAAAATTTGACGGAGAATCTCCTATAGCCACATTTCATGGTTCTGGGATTAGACCGACTAAAAATTTTGATAGATATTCCAGACCTTTAGAAGAAGATAAAAGACTTATTGAAACTGCCAAAAAAATGGCGAAAAAAGAAATAGAATCAAATATTTCCAAATATTTTTCTGTTTATTCCAGCATCTATGATGAATTTATATGTCTAAAACCTAAAGAAGCTAATAGTTTGTTTGAGGAGTTGGAATTGGATAATTCGTTAGATGACGAAAAGATAGCGTCAAGCAGACTCATCAGGAAAATAAAAGGAAAAATAAAAGAGTTTCCTGTGAACATAAAATGAATGATTAATTATTTTTAATTGTGAACAGTCTTTTATCTAGATGGCTCCTGCAGTTATATTATCATATCTATTGCTTTGCTTCTGTTTGTTTTGGAGGTGTGCTTTTCATTTGGGAACCACTATAAGCTTCCCAGAGTTCTTTATTGGACCTGACAAGCTTCTTTGCTTTCTCAGAGAGGTTTACGGCATAGCTGGATTCCAGCTGAATCAATCCAAGGTATCTGTAAAGGTAATATTCCAGCAGGAATTTTGCTCTCTCAAATGCATCTTCTTTCGCAAGGTACTTCTCAGAAACTTTCAGAACTGTGTTCAGGTACGCGGGCTTTTCAGGCGTTGCTGAAACAATAACAGAGGCAATCACAACACACATTGGTTTTGTCATTGATTCCAAATCATATTTCTTTGCAAGTTTCTGGTAGTAATTTTTTATCAGAATTTCTGTAATGGCATTGGCATTGATTCCCTCAAGATCCTGTCTGAATAACAGCTGTTCAAACTCATCAGAAAACACAAGCAAAGAACCGGAATCTCCGGGATTCCCCTTCCATTTCAATATATCTACAGTTATCAGGTTTTCAATATTTTCTTCAGCCCCTTTGAACTGCGTTTGCAGAATACTAAAAGGCACTGAACCTCCAAGCTTAAAAACCATCCACAGCATTTCACTGTTTTGATTTAAACTCGGCGAAAGCCTTAAAAAATCCCTTACAAATGTTCTGGAAACTGACTCAATAACTTTTTCGATAAAGACCACCCTATTACTATTAGGGGGTGAAAAGATATAAATGTGTAGTAATATAAAAAATATTAAAAGACCTCTTGAAAATAAGAAGAATGTAGTAAAAGATGATAAAATCACGTGATTACATTGGTATCTGAACAACTTAAGAATTGGCTTGCTATAAGTTCTTTGGCAGATAATGTGAGTTTTGGTATAGAGTATTATCTGCGCAGAGATATGGGTGTGGCTAAAAATTTACTTACTTGTGGGGTACTTCTTTGTAACGAACTGAAAAAAGGCTATGAACTTTCTGATAAAAAAGAGATTAACGGGCAAGAGTATGATGATTTAATAATGTTTGATGCCTATTTTTCCTCTAAAAAAATTTCAAAGGACCAAATCACAGAGGAAATGGAAAAGATTAAAGAGGCGAAAAAGATAATTGAAAGTATGATACAAGGTGAAGTATATACAGAAAAAGAAGCAAGAGATATTCAGGAATTTTTTATAAAACTGGGAGTTGACCCTTTAAAACGGGCATTTGATGAGTTAGAAAAAAATAACAAAAGCGGAGATTATGTGATTTCATGAGTGATGAGGTAACTGTCGATGTGAAATCCTATAAAAAACTGCATAACACTATGCCCTGCGACCCACGGGTTATGGACCGGTTATGCCAAGCCCTGCTCAATAAGAGAGAGGAATGGGGTTGTCCAGAAAACTGCCCAACATACAAAGAATTAACAAGAATCTAATAATCTATTCAATTTCTATTCTGAATTTGCCGGCAAGTTTTTTCCCTGCCCTTGTAAGGGCTTCTTTTGCCACACCGACATTTTTCTCATTTATCTGTACGCTTATTACTGCCTGACCTTTCTTTACCCTCGCGGCAGTACCGGTTGGCTTGCCGAATGGTTTCCTCATGCCATCATAATACCTATCTGCCTGGGCAATAGCTGCCTGGGCATGTTCCCTGAGAATATGATGCGGATATACCCGGACCTTCATAAAATAGTTGGGTGTGTCCACATGCTTCTTTAAATATGCATTAGCAGACACCCTGCCTGCTTCAAGAGCATTATGCCTGACCTGAACATTGCAATTACTAATCAGAGATACTACTTTCTCAAAGTCGCCTTTTTGGTTCCCCATTTCAAATACATGGATCTTTGAGCCAGGGACACCTTTAATATACTGGTATTTTTTGATCTTAATTGCTGTTCTCGTATATGGTCTTTTAAAATCCCTGTAAATTCTTGCTGGTCTTAAACCCATTTTTATCACTTCATATTAATATAAACGATATTTAATCACTCTTTAATTTTTTCTGTGCTTTGGCCCTTGCCATATTGATGCTCATCATCAATAATGTCTTTTTCCTGCCAATCTTTAATCCAATCCAAAATATCAAAGACTTTATGACCTCTGTTTTTGACAGCACCAATGAATCTTTTCAGGCCGGAGTTTATAATCATTTTTTTACAAATAAAGCAGGGTACTGCATCAATCTGGTTGCCGTTCCTGTCTGAGCCCCAGAGATACATATCGCCGCCAATCAAACTTACTCCTGCTCTTGCTGAATTTATAATTGCATTTTGTTCTGCATGCACTGAACGGCAAAGTTCATATCCCTGTCCTGATGGGATTTTTAATTTATCTTTTAAGCAATTTCCTCTTTCAAAACAATCTCTTACTTTCCTGGGAGCTCCATTATAGCCCGTGGCGACAATCTGGTCATCGCGAACAATGATAGAGCCAAAAACAGCTCTAAAACATGTTGACCTTTCTGCAACTTCTTTTGCAATATTTAAATAATATTCATCTTTGTTAGGTCTTTTTTCTGTCATACAGAACTCTTAAACATTAACTTTTATAAATTTAAAAAAGTTTGTATTTTTTCCGTTTTTGCTTTTTCTTTGCTGATTCTTTTTTCTTAATATGCTTTTTAATTTTTTCCTCTGCTTCCTTTGCCGCCTTTGCATTGTTGCCAACACCACAGGTGTTGCCAAAACCCATAATAAGGATCTTCTCATTTTTCCCTGCCCGGTTAATGGCTCTTTTCGTAACGCTTATTGCATCAGGCAGACTCTTCAGGATTTCCTTTGGCATCGGATAAAGAGATGTCTGGGAAATTTCTTTTATGGCAATTGTATCAAGAACTATATTCTTTTTTGCAGCAATTTCCTCTATCTGAAAGCCATGATACGCCACCAGTTCACTTCCCCGCGTGCCAACGCCAACACCTTCTGCTATTGTCCCTGCTTTTTCACCCTCAAGCCCCTGCGCTGCATCAACTGTAATAATCCTGTTAATCTTGTTTTTCTTTACCAGTTTCTGCACGAATTTTCCCGGATACCCAATAGTGGTTCCGGGACCAAAAGCTTTTGAAAGTATAACTGTCCTGCCCTCTACTTTTGTTTTTGCATAAACGAATTCCTCATCCTTGCATACAGTTAATTTCGCATTGGCAGGAATCATAGACGCAATAACCAAAGGACCTATGCCATCCCCAATAGGCACTTCTTTCGTAAACGCATCAACAGATTCAAGAAGCGCTTTTGAAACCTGTTTAATCAGAGGAATCTGCATCTGCAGGATTAATGCCAGTTGCAGCATTTTATATTTTCTTATCATCTCAAGATAATGCCTTATAATCTTCGATATCTGGTGAATACCGCTCGTGTGCATCAACGCAGCAGTAATGTTGCTCTGCTGTTCTTCTGTAAAATGCGGCGCAATTTCATTCACAAACTGTTTTTCCCGGGTCGCGGCATGTTTGAAAACACTGTGTATCTTATCCACAATGCCCGAAGGATCCAGAGAAACCGGCGGAAGAAGATGAAATTCCATAAATTCATTTATTTTTCCTTCTATTTCCTTTGATGGCTTTTTTGATATTTTTTTGAATATCAGTTGTTTTCCTTTGGATGCCATTACATCCAGTTCCCGTAAATCCCTTTCCAAAGCCCACACTACCTGAGCCATCATTATCCTCGGATAAAAGAATATAAAGAGTATAAAAATCAGCGTTCCGAAAATACTGTTATCACCAAACAAGATATCACCGTTTAAGAAATCCTTATTGACATATTTTACAACACACCTTTAAATATCTTATGAAGAGCCAAAGTATTTATATCTGGAAAACGAATAATTTGGCATGGCAAATAAAGAAATGCTGCTTAGTTTTCTTGTTGGCGCTGTCGTACTGTTTGTCGGGCTGGGTGTGCTGTCTATTCAGGAGAGCTGGGTAGATCCAGATTCTGGATTTGTAAAAGACCCCACAGGGTTCATTCTTTCAAGAATTTCAAACGAGGAAAAAACAGTCAAATTCGATGCTGTGCTGACTTTCAAAGAACCGCAGTCAATCTCAGGCATGTTCCCGGAACCTGTTGAGGAAATACGACTAAAATACTCTGAGCCAAACGAACCTTTTTTTGTTGAATCCCTACAAATCGCATCTTCATCGCAGAATACCGTTATTGTCAACGATTATGTTGGCGATTATGTGTTAGCTGACTCGGTAATGCTAAAAGGATGCGGGCTTTCAATTGTTTTCAACGGTAATGTAATCACAAAACCAAAGAAAACATCTTTGGAGACAAATAGTTTAACCTATGAATTCATAAAACTGCGCAACACTCCAAAAATGTCATTTGAACTGCAGGGAGTAAGCGGAGTAGTCAACATTTTCGGTGAAGTTGAGGACACCATAATAAACAAAAAGGAAGGAAATATTGAGATAAATAATTTCAGGGGCAACATTGAACTTTACAGCGACAAAATTATCTTAAAAGGCAATGCAACAATTAAAACCCAGCTGATGTCGTCTATAACCAAATAATTTGCAGGGGTTAAAATGCCGTTATCTTTTATTCTTCAGAACGAAACTGTCGCGCTTGTACTTGTATTATTCCTGATATTCATTGTTCTCGCCTACAAAACAATTAAACTGGTAACAAAAGCCATCATAATAGCAACACTCTCTGCAATTTTCCCTCTTGCTTTGAATTTAATATCTCCTGGACTGGTTGACATTACCCTAAAAACCATACTGTATTTCATGCTCATAGGTGTCGGGGCATATTTTCTTTACAGCATTAGTTACATGTTCATCAAACTTTGCGAAACCATCGGGAGAATCGTTTTATTCCCATTCAGATTGCTATATTCTTTAATCAGAGGATTTGTTGAAACACGCAGACATGCTGTTAAAACTGAAAAGCGTGAAGAAAAAACCTTTAAGCCCAATTTAAAGGTTCTAAGAAAGAAAAAGAAAGAAGAAAATTAATGCAACTGGATAACGTTCTCGTCGCATAAAATATGTTAAATTAATCATTGATTCATTATTGAACAAAGATTTTAAAAATTAATCGCCAATTATTATAGATATGGGAAAAAATCCAGAAACCATAGACGATATGGAAATATATGATGTGATTACTTCTTTAAACAACTTTCCATTCATTCAAACATATGAATGTTGTAGAGGTCACCCTGAGGTTAACAAAACTGCAAATTTTGCTGAGCTTAATGTTAGAGATAAGCCTTACGTAGATTATTTTATCACGGAGAACCTTTATTTAAAAGGTGTAGAACTAACAAAAACAATCGGAGCAAAGATAAGACATAACGTTGAAAAAATTTCACCCAGTACACGGTTTGGTGTATTCCTATATAATCTAAACGATAATGGTAGGGATACACAGATAAATCTCAAAGAGATATGGAACTTCTTATATGGAAAAGAATTTCCATATATCGGACCCGTATATTACTCTAATGTTGGTCAATATAATAGACATTTTATTAAACCTGGTGTTCAATATTATTTTGATACACAATATTTTGATTGTATGGGTTTAATTAAAAAAGACGTGGAAAAGCACTTTGATATAACTGCAGTCACATATGTAAACGAAGCAAGAATAATGGGGTATCATAAAGAAGGGGTATCTAATGAAGAACTTGAAGAAGAAATATGTAACTTTTGGAATGCTATTAGAGCTGGGATAAAAAAATTTAGTTCATTTTTCTAATTAATGCAGTTGGATAACATCTCCATCATGCAGTACATGTTTCAAGCTTACTCTCTGGCCGGGAAATTTGACAGAAGTGCCCCAGACAAGAGAGTACCTGAGTTCTTTTTTGATGTCCTTGTGTATTTTTTCCGCAAAATCACTTACAGTTGTGCCTTTTTTCATAATCATCGGCTCATTGAAATTCACTTCTTTCCCCAGGGGCTTTGTATAAATTCTTATCAAATTGAGTTTTTCAAAAATTCTTCTTTTTAATTCCTCAACGTTTTCTTTATTTTTAGCGGAGATTGCTACAAAATCTTCATTTATTTTTGGCGTTTCCTTGGACATATCAATCTTATTCAAAACAACCAGCATATGCATGTAAACCCGTGTCCCTAACATAGCATCTATCAATCTTTCTAAATCTGGATTTTCTTTGATTAGAACATCGCAATTTGAAAAACCATACTCTCTTAAAACATTTTTGATTAAGTTTTCACTTAAATCAAGTTTTAAAGTAGAATTAATTGTTATTCCTCCACTTGATTTTTTCTTAATATAAATTTCTGGAGGCTCTTTATTGAGCCTAATCCCTGAATTGTACAACTCCTGTTTTATTATATCAGCTTGTTTCAGGTGATTAACATCACACATAATCAAAATCAGGTCTGCAGAGCGGACCACAGACAAAACTTCTTTGCCGCGTCCTTTTCCTTTTGATGCACCTTTGATTAAACCAGGAACATCCCATACCTGTATTTTAAGATTATTGTAATCCATAACACCAGGGATTACATTCAATGTTGTAAACTCATATGCACCAATTTTGGATTCTGCATTAGTTAACTGGTTCAATAAAGTTGATTTACCTACAGAAGGGTATCCCACGAGAACAACAGTTGCATCCCCTGCCTTTTTTAATCCATAACCCAAGCCCGGCGCTCCGCTCTTGGCCGCAGACACTTCTTGTTGCTCTTTGAGCCGTGCAAGTTTTGCCTTTAGCAGCCCCAAATGCCCTTCTGTGCCTTTATTCTTTGGAGTCTTCTGGATTTCATCTTCAATCTCTTTTATCTTCTCATCAAAAGTTGCCATAACATTTAATTTGTCATTAAGAATATAAATTTAAAGTTTTTGAGATAATTAAATTTCATCCGGTTATCAGTAATCTATCGGCATACTGTAAATTTTCCGGGCATAATGCAACCAGTTCACTCTTCCTAATTCTTATGTAACTTCCTCTTTTGTTTTTTTCAAGAATCCTTTTGAGGGTTTCTTCCTGATTTTCAATAGGATATAACTGTGTTTGGTTTTCGTCTCTTATGTTTCTAACTCTCTTGTTGAATTTTTCACTTAAAGCCCAGCATGTTTTTTTGATTTCTTTTGTTTGAAGTAATTCGGAGATTTCTTTTTCTCCCAGAATAAATGTTTCTAATTCCAAACATAGTGGTTTCTCGTTGTAAAATACAAAAAAATAATAAAGAGAAAATAACGGGGTTTTTAAACCAGAAATATTGTATTTATTGATTGAACCATTATTTAGTTCACGAGTGAGTTCTTTATACCGATTAATCTGGTCTGTGTATACAACAACATTTTGGTCAGAAAGCACTTCTTTTACTGATTTGATTTCCCCGACTATGCGTTTTTTATCATCAAAGATGTCCGGTTTTATAGAACGCCTTCTTGAGTTCATTTGTCTAAGTTTGAAAGTAGTTCTTATATAATCCTCAATTAATTTACCATCATTTCCGAACATAAAATTAATTTGTATTAAAACAATAAGTTTGTTACTGTTTTGTCATAATACAAATGATTAAAGTATGTATAACTCCCACCTCATCAGCGGGCTGGCAATGCACGTACTCTTTGCATTTATAGCTATAAGGATAAGCAAACAGTATCGCTTTGGAGCTAACTCTCTGCATAGATGCTTATCCAAAATATTTATAGGATGCCTCATTAATTAGAGATATGTTTGACTGGCTGCTTTTAACAATAGCTCTTTCCGGAACAGCGCTTGCTGGCTGGATTGATTTAAAAACAACAGAAGTTCCTGATGAGATACCTTATTTTATGATTGGCTCGGGATTGGTCCTTCATTTTATCCATTCGCTTATAACCGGAACATGGTCCGGGCTTTTACAGTCCGCAGGCATAGGTATTCTCTTTTTGGGGTTTGGATACATACTTTATTATGCAGGCCAGTGGGGTGAGGCAGATGTTTTTGTACTCGGGGGTGTCGGGTTCCTGATGCCTCAACCACTACATATGTTTAACATTTCAGGAATGAGTTCTCAAATATTCCCACTAACTCTGCTAATAAACACATTTGTCGTGGGCGGGATCTATGCATTGGTTTATGCACTGATTGTGTCCCTTGGCAAACCTGAAATGTTCCCTCAGTTTTTAAAAGACATCAAATCAAACTTCAGACGCCTGCTTGTAATACTTTTTGTATACCTGTTGTGTTCCTATGCAATTGCCCTTTATCTTAAAATCGACCTGAACACAAACATGATATTATTATACATTCCACTGATTGCATCGTTATTTTTTCTCTACCGCTTTGCAAAAGTGCTGGATAATGTCGGCTTCCGGAAAAAAATAAAAACAAAAGATTTAAGAAATGGCGACGTTCTGGCAGAAAAAGTAAAACTCAGAAATGCAGTTCTTTCTGACAAACTCTGGGTAGGCCTTGAACCTGAACAGATTAAACATATACAGAAAATAAAGAAAGAAATCTGGATAAAGGAAGGAATAAGATTTGTGCCGACATTTTTCCTCGCGATTCTGGCTACATGGTTTTGCGGCGATTTATTATCCTATCTAATACTAAACCTGCTTTAAGCCAGCAGATTACCCTGAACTTATTCATAAGCGCCGCTTACTTTGATTGGCAAAGCATGTTGCATCTGACTGGCTGTTTGGTAATTCACTGTAACAGTCAAATCAGTATAGCAGTCTCCTGCAGTACCTGCAGTTACAGTTGCTAAATCAGTAATCAAAGTAGTTCCACCAACAGATATTGTGGTATCAGCCGAAGTTCCGTTAATTGTTATTTGTTCTCCTGCTCCGTTTTTTATAACTCCGCTAACAGTCCCGTCTGCAGCAACTTTTATGTCTGCCAAAGTAATCTGTGCGCCAGGTTGATTGCCTATGTTTGTTCCGCAGGTTCCACCGAAGATTCCCATCCTCCACAGAACTGCCGCTACAACCACTATTGCCAGAAGCGCCCAACCATATGT
>DAOVKX010000109.1 GCA_030631505.1 Candidatus Nanohaloarchaea archaeon | reverse complement strand
TGCAGCAACTTTTATGTCTGCCAAAGTAATCTGTGCGCCAGGTTGATTGCCTATGTTTGTTCCGCAGGTTCCACCGAAGATTCCCATCCTCCACAGAACTGCCGCTACAACCACTATTGCCAGAAGCGCCCAACCATATGTCATTAAGTATTCGGTTGCAGATTGTCCTTTTTTCATCTTCATAAGATTCCTCTCCGTTTTTTTAAAATATAACATTAAAATATAACATTATTACATAGCTCCCCATATATATATTTTTCGGTTCAAAATGGGCTTATTTATAAAACAAATATAAAATCAAGCTACTAAATGCTAAATATGATGCCCTACAAAAACCTGGCGAAAGTTTACAGCGCTCTTGAGTCAACATCACTTCATTCTAAAAAAACAGGGATATTGGCTGACTTCTTCGTGAACACTCCAGCCAAAGAACTTCCTATGATAACGCTTCTTTGCATGGGCAGGGTTTTTCCTGAGTGGAGTGAAAAAGAAATTGGCATTGCCTCAAAGTTGATGATTAAGGCAATATCAAAAACATCAGGTTTATCTGTTTCTAAAATTGAGGGTTTGTTCATGGAAACTGGTGATTTAGGTCTGGTTGCTGAAAAATTATCAAAACAGGAGAGACAACGCACTTTCCTTTCCAAATCGCTTACACTTAACGAAGTTTTACAGAAGTCTCAAAAATTAGCTGAACTGGAAGGCAAAAAATCGCAGGAAGAAAAGTTAAAACTTATATTTGAACTATTAGTCTCTGCTGGTGCTGAAGAGGCAAAGTACATTGTAAGATCCATATTAGGTGATTTGCGAATCGGTGTTGGAGAGGGGATAATAAGAGATGCTCTGGCTAAGGCATTTTTTACAGAAGTGCTTTGGAAAGATTTATTATGGCAAAAACAAAATGGCAAAAAAAGATATGAGCTTCTTTTAACTAAAAATAAAAAAAACATTATAATAGAAGACAAACTTTTGGGATTATTGAAAAAAGATAATAAAGTATCATTGGAAAAATTTACAAAAGACAACAAAGTATCTGTAAAAAACAAAAAACAGATTCAAAAAATAACTTCGCTCTGGAAGAAAAAAACAGGTACAGATTACATTCTGGTCCGTGACACAGAACTTGGAAATTCCTTAAAAAGCAAAATTCTGGATGCTTTAGACCGCGCCCACGATCTGACCAATGATTTTTCTGTAGTTGCAAAAACCGCTTCTGAAGAAGGAGAAAAAGGATTGGTAAAACTTGGCATGGCACCGTTAAAACCCATAAAAGTCATGCTTTACCAAAAATCAGAAAGCATAGAAGATGCTTTTGACACTGTAGGCAAACCCGCGGCAATAGAATACAAATACGATGGATTCAGGGTCCAGTGCCATAAAAAAGGAGGCGAGATACGGCTTTTCACAAGACGACTGGAAGATGTAACAAAACAGTTCCCCGATATAGTAAAAACCATAAGGAATTCAATAAAATCAGAAGAGTTCATCATTGATTGTGAAGTTATCGGCATTGACCTGAAAACAGAAAAATGGCTGCCATTCCAAAATATTTCCAGAAGAATAAAACGAAAATACGACATAGAAAACATGGTCCGGAAAATACCAGTCATGCTGAATTTGTTTGATATAATATCTGTTAATGGCAAAAACCTGATCGAAAAGCCGTTTAAGGAACGTAGAAAAATTCTGGAGGAAATCACAAAATCAAAGGAAAACAAAATAGAACTTGCAAAACAACTGGTGGCTTCAAACGAGGAAGAAGTCCAAGAATTTTTCGATGAAGCTGTTGAGAAAGGAAACGAGGGCATTATGATGAAAAATCTTGAAGCGCCCTATAAGCCCGGGAAACGGGTTGGGTATGGAGTGAAACTAAAGCCAGGTGTGGAAACTCTGGACCTTGTTGTCATAGGCGCGGATTATGGAGAAGGGAAGCGGGCAACATGGCTGAGCAGTTTCATACTCGCATGTAAAGACGATAAAACAGGCGCATATCTGGCAATAGGTAAAATGGGTACAGGCATAAAAGAAAAGGATGAGGAAGGTGTCAGTTTCAGGGAACTTACCGGCATTCTGGAGCCATTAATAATCTCAAAGAAAGGAAAACGCATCAGAGTAAAACCCTCGCTCGTGGTGGAAGTCGGCTACTCGGAAATACAAAAATCGCCGAACTACGCCTCCGGCTATGCGCTCCGGTTTCCAAGACTTGTAAAACTAAGAACTGACAGGCGCCCTGACGAAATAGACACTGTCGAACAGATTTCAAAACTGCATAAACTATAAAAACATTTAAATAAAAACAAATAATTATTTAAAAACTCGTATTAAGCTTATATATATTAAATACATAATACTTTAGGGTGTGATTTCATTGCTAAGTCAAACAACAATGGACAGGTTAAAAGCTATCGGTTTGAACCTGTATGAAAGAAAACTTTACGTTGCCCTGATAGCGAGAGGCACTGCAACAGCAGGAGAGCTAAGTGAGATGGCCGGTGTACCCCGCTCAAGAGCATACGATGTTCTGGCCACTCTCGCAAACAAGGGATTTGTTGTTGTCCAGCACACAAAACCATTGAGGTATGTATCAATACCTCCAATAGAGGCATTAGATAAAACAAAAGAAGTATTAAAACAGACCCTTAAGGGACGTAT
>DAOVKX010000064.1 GCA_030631505.1 Candidatus Nanohaloarchaea archaeon | reverse complement strand
ACCCCGCAGAACGATGAGGGGCATGATATTGAGCCGCCTGTTGACTGGCCGATTGCTATGTGCGGCAAATCAAGGGCATAAGTTAAACCTGCTGCGCCGCCTGAAGAGCCACCGCAGCTTCTATTTATATCATGGGGGTTTTTTGGAGTTTTATAGGCGCAGTTTGCAGAAAAAGTGCCAAAACCGAACTCATCCTGAGCAGTTTTTCCAATTATAACTCCAGTTTGCTCTTTTATTCTACCTGCCGCTGTGGAATCAAATGTCGGAACATATCCTTCAAGTATTTTTGAGCCAGCAGTGCTTTGCATGCCTTTCACGCATATATTGTCTTTTATGGAAACAGGAAGTCCGAATAGCTTACTCTGGCCTGTTGCCTTTTGTTTCCCTGCGATTGTTATGAAGAAATTGTACTTTTTGTCCAGTTTTGCTATTTTGTCATGGAATCTGCTATGAAAATCTTTCAGGTCGATGTTACCTGATTTACTTTCCCTGATAAATTCGCTCACTGATATGTTGTAGTTCATTTAATCACTAAAAAGGGCTTGCTATGTATTTTATATCTTCCGGACCTAACTCTTCCCCGTTGTTTACCTTTCCATATAGTTCTTTGAGAGTATTTTCATCTATTTTTTCTTTATCACTCAACTCTAACAGATAAGCCCTGCCATCATCTGTTAAGTTATCTGAATCAAGCAATTTTTCCAATAAACTCATTATACCACTTTTGGACCTTTGAAGAAGCCCTTTTCTTTATGTTTTGTGTTGGCAAGAGCGTCTTTCTGGCTCAAGCTTTCTTCAACTTCATCGTTTCTCATGACGTTTTTGACTTCTATTGGCTGGAATGTTGGTTTTACACCTTTAACATTAGCTTTGTCCAGAGAGCTGAACGCCTTTAAAATGCTGTCCAAATCCTCTGAGAATTTCTTTTTTTCCTGACTGTTTAGTTCCAGCCGCGCCACTTTTGCAACTTTGTCTATTATGTCAGAAGCCATTTATTTCACCAATAACTTATTGTTTAGTTAATCTTTAAGAATTTTTGATGAATTAATACTCTATACTTTTTAATCATTAGATATAACAGCTTTCTTCTCAGAATTATTAATTGTTGGTTCTACATCGCCGTATTCAAACTGCTTTCCCTGAACTGTTGTCCATTCTTCCTCAAGATTTTCCCAGGGGAAAAGGTACATAGTGTTGCTCAGGCCTTTCTCTTCTGCTGTTGCTTTGCTTAATTTCCGCGTTTCGTTGGTCAGTTTTCCATAAAGAGTTACCTCGGTATTGTCGATTTTCTGGTGGGAGTAATCTACATGGTCTACTGCATAGATTATCTTACAATTTGGGAATTGTTCCTTTAAATCTTTGGCAGCGGTTGAGGCAGTCAGCCCGAAGCAATGATTGTTTTCGACTAATA
The DNA here is from genome assembly GCA_030631505.1 of Candidatus Nanohaloarchaea archaeon. GTDB lineage: Archaea > EX4484-52 > EX4484-52 > EX4484-52 > DAOVKX01 > DAOVKX01. The sequence goes on along the minus strand of DAOVKX010000064.1, from coordinate 4,603 downwards.
AAAATACTGGGGATTCAGGGAGTTTGGTGTCTTTCGGAACGCCTAATATTTTTTTCAGTTCTATTTTGCCTTTAATGAAGAAATATTTGTACTGGACAGACAATATCCGCAGCAGCCCTAATCTGAAAGTAAGGTATGTTCCTGGAAATGCGCCTCCTCTCAAAATAGGCACTACAGCATCTATTTTAATGTTATTTTCCTGAAGGTATTTACGAACCTTCTCAAGCAGCGTTTCTAAAGTCTGGTTGTATTCGTTCCAAGATACCCGTTTAAAATCTTCTTTTTTGTATTCTGCAAGATAAGACATACTTAGAATTTCGTTAGTAAAGTATTTATCTTAATCTATTTTAAGAACCGAATACATAGATTACAAGTTTTCATTAATGAAGAACGGGCCAGTTAAATATATAATGCTTTTTTTATAATGGTTTATCATGGCGACATTTGACGATTTTCAAAAGCTGGATATCCGGGTTGGCAAAATTATAGATGCTGAGGATTTTCCTGAAGCAAGAACGCCGTCGTACAAACTGAAAATAGATTTTGGCGGCGAAACAGGGATAGAGAAGTCCTGCGCTCAGCTTGTAAAAAATTATACAAAGGAAGACCTGAAAGGCAAATTAGTTCTTTGCGTTGTGAATTTCCCGCCAAGACAAATTGGGCCTACCGTGTCCGAAGTATTGACTCTGGGAGTTCCTGACAGGGATGGGGAGTGCGTTCTGATTGAGCCGGAAAGAGATGTTCCGATTGGCGGAAGATTGTATTAATGGTTTTTAGGGTTAGGCATAACTCCAGCGTTAAGAGAAGTTTTGTGAAAGCAGTGAGGGGGGTTCGGGTGGAGAACGTTAGGGATCAACTAACCAAAGTTTGACATATTCTTTACTATCTATTTCAATCACTAAGTCTGAGTATTTTTCCCTCCCTTGTTCTCCGGTTTCTTTTATTTCGACACTAAGAAAATAAGCATTCAATTCAGGTATTTTACCAAAAATTACGCCTAATTTACTTAAATCAGCCTCTACTTCAGGGTTGATTTCACTTACACCAATCATAAAATCATAATTTGGCATAACTATTTATTCACAAATAACTTTAAAAATTTGCCACTGATTGAACATAACATATGGGAATAAGAGAAGTTTTTCTCTTTGCAGAAATTATTATCCGAAATCCAAAAACACCAATTGAGAATAAAAGCGATTTATACACTGCAAAATAACCTTTAAAATATAGACATACGCCTATCTAAAAGCATATATACATCAGAAATAGAAAATAAAAGTATTAAGTTCATAGATTATTTGGCGATAATCAATGAACGATTACTAACTTGAGCGAGTTAGTCTGTTCTTAAACTATCTTAGATTTGATTATGTTCTATTAGTTCTAAATATAGGTATATTGACTGGTTTAAATAAGTTTTTCGTTGGTCTAATATGCCTTTTAAAAAATATAGTTTGCATTATACATCAAACTGTTTGGAGGGGTAAATATGAAATCTTTGATAGAAAATGCCATTTCGAGGCAAGTGGCTGAAAGAACAAGCGAGGTAAACGATGTTTTAGCTCAGGTATCGCCGGTTCAAAAACAATCGTTTGGGGAGACTTCTGTTTCCGGGGCTGTGAAGGGCTCTGCCAGAATGCTGGTTATTGGCGCAGGCGGCATGGGGAATAATGCAGTGAACCGGCTGTCTTATATGGGTGTCAAAGGGGCAGAAACAATAGCTCTTAATACAGACCATCAACACCTTATGTCAGTTCGGGCAGACAAGAAACTGTTGATTGGAACCGAGCTTACAAAAGGGCTTGGCTGCGGTGGTTATCCTATAAAAGGAAAAAAAGCCGCTGAGGAGTCCATGAATGAACTGAGAGACCTTATGAGGAATGTAGATATGATATTCCTGGTGGCAGGGATGGGTGGCGGCACAGGAACCGGAGCGAGCCCTGTAATTGCGGAAATGGCAAAATCACAGGATGCTATTGTTATCGGCGTTGTAACAATGCCCTTTGGCATAGAGGGAAGCAGGATTTTAAAGGCAGAGGAAGGCCTTGCAGACCTAAGGTCAAAATGCGATACAGTCATCGTTATAGAGAACAACAAGCTTCTGGAGGTTGCAGGAGAAATGCCAATCAAGCAGGCATTTTCGCTTGCGGATGAAATAATCGTGACAATGATAAAGGGCATAACAGAGACTATTTCAACGCCAAGTCTGGTTAATCTGGATTATGCAGATGTAAAGACTATAATGCAATGCGGGGGTGTTGCCGCGATAGGGGTTGGTGAAGCATCAAGCGCTGCAAGGGCAAGGGAAGCAATAGAGCAGGCGATGACAAATCCTTTGCTGGATGTTGAGTTTAAAGGTGCCAATGGGGCATTAATCCATATTACGGGGGGTCCTGACATGAAATTAAACGAGGTAAACGAAATCGGTGAGTTTGTTGCAAAACACCTTGACCCCGGAGCGCAGACTATATGGGGCGCCAGAATCGATGATTCACTGAAAGGGAAGCTGAGAGTTATAACGATTATTACCGGAGTCAAGTCCCAGTACATCCTCGGACCCGAGCCTGCAGAAACCGTTGATGTCAGAGATATAGGAAAAACATTAGGCATCAGCGTAGTCAGATAAGTTTCATTAAAGGGCGGGAACTGTTTACAGAGCAGTTTTCGCTCTAACCCCTCCTTCTTTTTTATTTTGAAGCCATGCAGAAGACAAACTGACATTTTCTGCGCGTCTGAGAGAAAGGATTTGTAATAAAGCAATGCCTTAAACTAATTATGTTTAATCGGCGTATACTGTTTAGTGAATTTTGGGTCGTCAATCTGAAGCGTACCCCTCATAAAGTTCTCAAAAGACCTGTTTTTAGGGTCTTTAATCCAGAAAATAATATAATCTGTTCTTTATTTTTTGGTCTTATGCCTCATGCTCTTTCGTCTTTTCTTTAATTTATGCGTTCTCATTTTTTGCTTTTTTCTTTTTTTTCCACAGGGAATATAGATCACCCCTATTCTATAATTATCGGTTGCTGTGACTGAATCTTGTTAAGTTTCATATAAATCTGTTTTAGCTCTTTGATTTCTTCCCTTAACAGAGTGTTTTCATTCTGCAGGGGTTTAAGTATGTTTTCTATGAACAGTGCCATCTGGTCTTTTATTACGCCTCTGATTTCGGGTTTCAGTTCCTCTACTGTCCTTTCCTCAATCTCGTCTTTCATACCTTCTTTTATGGCTTCTATCTCATCTGTAAGATTTTCTACATTAGTCTTTAAAGGTTTTATGATTTCCCTGATTCTTGAATAAGCTTCCCTGTTTACATGTATCTGCCTTTCCTCAAGATGTTTTTCCATTTCCCGTATTTTTTCAACCATTTCTTTTCTACCTTTTGGGAGCTCTTCGGTTTCTGAGGGATGTTCTTTTTGTAATTTTTCATTTTCCCTGCTGTTTTTCTGAACTTCCATGGCTTCAGTTTCAATAATTCTGTTATTTTTTTCCTTTAGCTCTTCAATTGTCTGCTCTAATTTAAGTATAGCTTCCTTATCTTTTTCACTTAATCTGCCTTCTGTTTTTATCTGCCTTATCTTGTCCAGCTCTTCTTTTAGTGTTACGTTTAAAGAGCCAAGCTGCTTTACGTTTTTTAAAAGTTCCAGACGCAGTTCGTTTACCCTTTCGTTGTTTTCAATTTTTGTGCTTTGTATCCGCCTTTCAAAGTTCAGTTCAATTTCATTCATGACGTTTTTTACTGTTTTGAGTTCGTCTTCTATTGCTTTTTTAATGTCAGAATCAATCTGTTCTATTCCCCTGAACTGGTTGAGTTTGGTCAAAAGGGCATCAAGGTCGTTTACTTTTATAATATTCCGGATTTCTTCCATATTCTTTTCGACTTTAAGCCCTAATTCTTTTGCAGAATCAGTTTCTTTTTTTAATCTGTCTAAACTATCCCTGCTTAAACTGCCTGTTTCCTCAAGATTTTCAATTTTTTCCTGATTTTTTTTAACTATGGATTCCAGTTTTTCCAGCATTTCTTTGTCGTATGCTTTTTGTTTTTCAAGTTCTTCAATAATCTTTTTTGTTCTTTTTGTTTTCGGGGTGACGCTGAAGGTTTTTAATTCAGTTATCCTTCTTTCTGCTTCCTCATTAAGCTTTTTGATTCCTTCCATTTTTTCGTCAAGCGACTCTATCTGGGCAGTATGTTCGTTAAAGTTGCCCTTTATGATGTCTATCAGCCGGTTAAAATTATTTTTCAGGGCTCCAAAATCGGTTTTTATTCTATTTATCTCATTGTTTTCAATTGAGGTCGCCTGAGAGGAACTTTTTGCGTTTAAATTGTTCATGACTTTTTTTATGTTATCCATGCCGGCAGCTAAACTGTTTATTTTATTGTACAGTTCGGGGAGTTCATTTTCTTCTGCACTCTTCTTTTTTTCTCCGAGCATTTTTACTGCGTTTTCCAGCAGACTTAGCTTTTCCTTTGCAGTTGTTGCGAGTTCTTTTATTTCGCTGATAGTTTCCTTGTTTTCCAGTATTTCCAGCCGGTCTGCGAAGAAGATGTCTTCGAGAGTTCTGAATGAGTCTTTTAGCTGGCTTACTGTTTTTGAAATATTTT
>DAOVKX010000066.1 GCA_030631505.1 Candidatus Nanohaloarchaea archaeon | reverse complement strand
TGCTCATAATAATGCTGACACATTCCCATGCAACCGGTGAAGGTTTTCGAACTATTGTGGTGAACGGTTCCGTCTGCTGTTAAATAATTATGGTTCTTATCTATTTGGATATCCCAGTAATATTCATTAATTTTTTGCTTTTCTATTGCTATTATGTTGGTGGACCTTGGCGTTCCTCGATTATAGATATTTATACCGGAGGCATCTTGTTGATAAATTAACCGACCTTGTACCAAATTGGTAAATAGAGGGCTTCCATAAGATGTGTATATCCCCTGGCCAACGGACAAGTCATTCACAGATAAATATTTATGCTCGGCGGAGAACAGCCGGTGAGATCCGCTTGCAACAAATTCTCCTTGCTTGGTTACAATTCGATAAAGGTTCGCCTTTCCTTTTGGGAACGATGGGCCACCTCGACAGAGCTCAAGTTGATTATTTTTCTCGTTCAGGGATAATATCTGCATTGGACGATCTATATTCCCGATGGGGACAAGACCATCCGCAGTGACTATTTCGGTGTTTTCTCTTAAGCATCCATAACCAGCCACGAACGCTCTAAACTTCTGCTTCATTGATAGGAATTTGGCCTGTGGAATTATGGCCTTTATTTTAAGAGATTCTGCCATCTTCAGCGATGATCTCTACTTTTATTGGCATTGGCTTTCCTTCGGAGTTAGAACTATTTGGATCATCTCTCCAGACTTTGGGTTTTCTATTTTTAAGCCAGCGGACTTGTGCTTGTACGTCTGGAATAACAATCTTTGTAGTTTTTTTTATATGCGTAAATATTATCTTGCCTTTATTATCTTTTTTAACTTCCTTTGCTGTTTCTTCATACTCAAAGCCATTGGCCCGTTTATACAGGGAGTTTTCAACGTTTATATCTGCAATTTCTTTGTTAACTGCCAGGGCATCGTTTAACTCTTTTTCTATGCCTTTGTATTTGTAAAAAGTTTTAGGAGTTACCCTGAGCGCCTTACACATTTCTTTGTCGGTGTGTCCGTCCCTACACCAGGCGGCTATCTCTAACAATCTTGGTTTTATCCTGGTCTCCCAATATGATTTACGGCCGGTTTTCATTTTGAATAACGCCAAGGTCCAATGGCATACCCAGCCGCATTACAACCACACCAATCAACTTTTAATTTAGGCTTTCCTTGTATCAAAATTCTTCACCACAATAAGGACAAGTTACCATCTTAGATCCGCCGCCTTGTTCGCCACCAACTGGATGAATATCAGGTGTTATAAAATCGTTTTTATCAAACCCAGTAAATTCGATATCAAAATCCATATCCGTCAACTCTTTGATTTCAGACTGGAAGAGATCATCGTCCCATTCTGAGAATTCAGCGGACTTATTATCCCAAATCGAGAAACCTTTTGCCGTGGCTTCATCCATGTCAACGTATAAGACAGGAACTGTCGTTTCACCCATTTTCTGCAATGCTTTTATTCTGGTATGTCCTGCCAAGACTAAGCCGTTTTTGTTAGCTATAACAGGATTTATAAAACCATATTTTTCAATACCTTTAACCAGTTTCTCGGCAGCTGCATCATTGACGCGCGGATTATTTTCGTTCAAAGTCAGGTCAGATATCTTTTTTGTGATTATTTCCATAGGCGTCCTTTCTTATGTCACCATAGATTCATATAACCATCATCGCTATAGCACAAAGCGATACGATTACAAAAGACAACAACTATTTTATAAGCTCTTTATCGTTCAAAAATATCGAAATTCCCTGTTACACCTGCCACGACAACAAATGCAACCCCAAGAACGCCCAACACGATAATCAGAGTCCTTCTGGTTTTTGGCTCCATTTTTGTGAATACGTCAAGCATTTTAGTGAGTATTTTCATGATTAAAACTCCTTTTAATATAACCATATTAATTTCTTCGGCTTTGCTGGATCGTCATCGACATGGATAAACGTTTTGCCTATTCCGATTCTTTTAAATCCTGATTGCAGTAATGCCTTTACAATGATATATCTTTGACGGCTGGTGATTACTTTTATATCCGCAGCATCTCCTGTTAAATGAGAAGATGTTTCACTACCACCAACTTTTTTATTATATTCTGGACATCTGATGCCTGAAGTAATCACAAAATCTGTCTGTGATATTAGCTCGGCCATTGTAAACTTTTCAATAAAACTTAAACTCATCTGGCTACTTTTCAGGCCACACTTGCCACATTTGCAATCAAAATCTTTTACCATGTCAGCCATTAAATTAATTCCTTTCTATTTGTTGGTTTGGGTCGGAACTTGTTGATCAGTTTTTTGTATGAAACGAAAATAATAAAGAAAATAGCTGTGCATCTTATGGTCGACACAATAAAAAGCATCTCTTTTGATTTAAAACTCATATATAAGCCTTTATGATAGCTCGTTATTAATACAAATCACATGGATCTATGGGAAAGTAAAGCTTTTTCTTTAAGACCATTACAAAATTACTTATTTTTATAAAAACTCATTTTTAAACAGTATTGATATAGTTGGATATTAGGGGTGTTCTTACAATTTTTGTAAAGTAGTGACTTTTTTTGTCAAAAAGTGATAGCCCAAACCTTCAAAGCCTGCATTCTTAGGCTTAAATCTGTTGGCATGGTGTTTGCAATAGACATGGGAAACAAACAATATAGAATAAGGAGAAAAATAATGATAAAAGAAATAATAACCAGCCACCGCAGACTATCCCATGTTTGTGAAGATGCTATAGAGTACGGTAATATTAAGAAGATTTCCCGAAACTTACTGAAAACTGCCAAATTTCATGCAGACACAGAAACTGGCTGTGTTGGATTAGCTGCTAATCAAATTGGGTATTTATCCAGGATAATTGTTGTAAAAACTATGAGCAAGGTTAATGATCCCTGGACAATTATGATAAATCCGGAATACATTTTAAAATTTGGTGGGTTTAAATCAGATGTAGAAGAGTGCCTTTCCCACCCTGGAATAAAAACAAAGATCCACAGATATAAAAAAATACGAATAAGGTATAAAGTCGAAAGTGATCATGGCCCACTAATCACTACCATAGATACATTTAAAAACTTTGAAGCCAGGATAATTCAGCATGAAACTGACCATTTAAATGGAATTTTAATATAATTATTTATAAAGGAGTGATTAAAAATGAACACAAAACTTGATTTTTCAAAAGTCCTAAAAGAACCACCAGACATCTCTACAGAGATTAATGGGTTAGAGTGGACAGGGGGTGCGGTAATAACTGCTGCTTTGATTAGACGTTTAGGTGGAAAAGTCACTTTATCCGCGAACGAATTGCTGCCCCCTAAAGGAATGACCTACACAAGAACAGAATCAGATGGGATTATTCTTGAAACTGATGACAAGTATCGTCCCTGTGATCAAATTATTTATATGCCACCACACGCAGGAAGGGATAAAGAACACCCTGATTGTGAAAAAGGGTTTATTATGGATTTAACTGAAGACTTGGGGGTTTTCCTTTGTCGTTTTTTTGATAAGGATGGAAGGAGTATCAGCACAACCTCTTGTAGTGAACTAGTTTTGGTTAATGATATTGTGTTACACAAACATCATCCACAACTTGAAATTGATGAACTTTATAATAAAATAAACACAGAGAGAACAGAACAAACAAAACAAAAAGAATATTACAGTAAAATAATAGAATTAGTTAAGACACACGGTCTTGGCTTTCTACATAATCCCGGTGGTGGTGAATTTAATTGCCGAGAATGGGGGCGCTGCCAAGTACCCTTCATGTGCAATAAAGAAGATTATGAAATATTACAAAGGTGGGTTACTTCTAAAATAAAAGGAGAATAAAAGGAGTTGAAGGTTATGCAAATAAACCTACTACCAGGCACCGAAGAATGGCTTAAGAAACAAAAGAAGAAGAATGCTGTTGTGCAAGCTGCCTTGTTCTGGTATAGAAAAAAAAGACACGGAAAGGAAGAGCTATGTCAAGAATCAAAAAAGAAATGAGCCCACATATTATACAAAAAGGCGTAAACCTCTTGGCGAATAAGCATGGCCTGGGAAAAAAACATATTCAGTATATTGGATATACTGATTGCACAATGATTAACCCAAAATCATATTTACTCCAATACAACATTAATCACCCGGGGCATGAGTTTTTCGGAAGCACCTTGGCATATAATTATGAGGTGGAGCAATGAAAAGATTAACCATAAAAGGTTTTTGGCAGGGCGTTTATGGCTGTGCAATGGCATGGTTTTTTGTTGCACTTGCTGGAGTTATAGGCTCGACAAGTGACAAGCCAGTATTAACAGGCGCTGATGTTTTCTGGACAACCATATTATTTTGCCTGTTGATATTATTTGGATGGCTTTTTATTAATAGCTTTAGAGGAGAGAGTGCTCCTGGGACAAGAAACAAATAAAGAAATGTTGTCAGATCTTGAAATTTTAACAATCCGGCAATTAAAAAGAAAAAGCCTGGGTGTTCATCAAGCACCCAGGCTTTTTCAGGACATCGCGAATATCCTTTTTTAAGGAGTGTTTTATAGTCCCATGCTTTTTATTTAGTGTCAAGTGTTTATTCTAATTCAATTTCAACAGTTTTCCTATATAATTATTTACAATTTAAAAACAGCCTTGATCAACATCAAGTTAGACCTTGACGGCTCCTTGCCTTTTCCGTATTCCCAACCTTCAATTGTCCTGTGAGACACTCCAATTTTTTCCCCGAATTGTGCGGTGGTGAAATTCAAGAATTTTCTCAGGTCTTTAATACCGAGGCTATGCTGAGATATGAGGATTTCTCCTTCAGGTTCAATCCTGACGAACATGAGTTTTTTGAAATCTTTGACTTTTTGTAATTTTAATGGCATTGATTTTTTCTCCTTTTTTTAAAATATTATTTATATTGAACTGATGTATAATATAATTTAATTTTGAAGACCTGCTCTTCATATTTTTTCTAATAAGTTCATCTATGATGTTTATTGCACTCATATCAAGAGAGACTGTTATTGGCTTTTTTTTCAACGATTTCTTATGTCTGCCTTTTGTCATCCCACAACCTCCTCTTTTAAAATTAATCTACCCATGTTTCTTTTATGCGATTCAATACTTTTTTTGCCCACTGCATTTTTTCAGTTGCACCTATGGCGCCCTCCCACATGTGTAAAGGGGAGGGTTTCTCACTGTGCTTAAAATATGATAAATAGCCCCCAAACGAGCAGGGAGCTAATGTGTCCCTCACTTCCACGTCTATCCATTTTACAGGACAGAAATTGCAGTCGTTTCCTACTGCCCGTGAATCCAGGTTGATTAATCGAGCCGCAAGACATATATAATTAGTGTACAAATAACATTTCCGTACACCTTTTTTTTCAAGATGTTTCAATTAATCGTTTTTATCTCTGCCGGGTTCTTCCGACAACCACTCCCACATCTCGATTGCCCTGTCTTTCAATTTTTTCTCCATTTTCTTTCTCCTCCTTTTACGTTAGTTAAGTTTTAAAGGTCTATCCCCAAAGCCCCCGCCCTTCTATCTCTTTTAAAATTAATCTACCATCCAAGCACCCCAAATTTCTCTGAGGGGCTTGAGAGGGGGTTAAATATTTTCATATCTTTCTATTAAATTATAAGAATCATCAACACAAACAATAGAATCACCTGTTGACTTAAAACCTGAATTTAAATTATTATAATATGCCGTAGCCTCCTCAACGCTTTTAAAATTTTTATTAATTTGAGCTGTGCTTATTAGTTCTATCCTGAAATTATAAGTTGTCATTTTTTCTCC
>DAOVKX010000043.1 GCA_030631505.1 Candidatus Nanohaloarchaea archaeon | reverse complement strand
CGCCCATCTGGGTGAACCTCTTGCCTTCCTTCTTGCAGAGGCCAGCTTCACCTTTTTTCCTGTTGTCTTATTTCTTGACATTTAATTACTTCCTTCTTATTTTCCATTCCTGCTTTTTGACCAGTGGGTTAATTATAGATTTTAATTGTGAATCATTAAGCGGTGGTTTTATCTGCCCTGCCTGATAAAGCTGGACGATGTACAGTTCAACCTGCAGCGCGAAATCCGGTTTGACATGCCGTATATTGTTTATCCTTTGCATCGCTTCTGTTGTTAAAATCCTGCTGGTTATTTTTTTAAGTTCCTGCTGCGCCTGAGCCATCTGCTCCATTGCCATTGCTTCCGGGCTTTGTGTTTGTGATAAATATTCCTGCATTTTTTTCTTTTTTAACTCTTCAAGGTCCATGAAACTCATCGTTAGTTTTTGTCTTTAACTTTCTTTTCTTCTGTCTTGGGGCTTTCCTTTTTTGGAGTATCTTTTGGTTTTTCCTCGGTTTTTGCCGTTTCTTTTATTTCTTCTTTTCTGATTATCTTAGGTTCTTCTTTTTTAACATTCCCGGAGTTTTCTTTCCCAGGCGTTTGGGGTTTATCTTCTTTTTTACTTTCCGGCTTTTCTGTTTTTGCTTCAGGTGTGATAACCTTTGCAGGTTTCGATTTATGAACCTTGTAAGCAGTATTGTCAAGTAATTTCATCCCGCTGCCTGTTATTTTTCTGCCTTTTGTGCATTTCTCAATGAGACCTGCAGTCTCAAGCTGCTGCAGGGCTTTCCTTATTATATTCCCGCCCGCCTTACGTGTTCTTTCGGGCTTGTAGCCGCGGTTTTTTCTGCCGCCGTAAACAGTCCTTAACCTTTCCACTCCTACGGGCTTGATATAACATTTTCTTAAAACCGAAGCAACCCGCTGATACCACCAATCCTTGTCATCAGGCGCCTTTTCTTTATGCGCGCCGGTCTTTACAAACGCGCTCCATTCAGGAGGCTTTATATTCTGGTTCTTCTTCAGCTCTTCAGCAGTCACCTTAAGCAATTCCTGTGTATCAACATCGTAAACTGTAACCATTTAAACACCAATCTCTCTATGTTAGAAAAGAGTTATCTATATTGATTTGATAAATATATTTATAAATGTTTTCTTTCGTGCTTATCCTTTTAACTTTTCTTTAATTTCTTCGTATTGTATGATTAAATTCTTTTGCGCTTTAAAAAGATGCTCAGTGACACCTTTTTTGTTTTTTTCAGAAAGGGCTTTTTTATAAAGAATGTAATGTTCTGCATATTCAGGATATGCTTTTTTTGCTTTTTCACTCAACTCAACATTAAACAGTTCTTTAAAATAAGCAGCTCTTGTATCTGCTAATTTTTTCTCGTTTTTTGTGTGAAAAGCATCCCAAGAAGCAACTTCAAAATCCGCTACTTTTTCAGGATTGATTTCTGGTAATGCCGTTTTTACCTCTTCATAATACTTTGTTAATTTCCCTTTGGCTTTATCAAGATTTTCTTCTATTCCTGTTACATCATTATTGTCACTACATTCTTTATAATTTGGATAGTCCATAAGGGCTGCTGTAGCAAAACCCTCTAGAGCTATATTACTGATTTCAATACCAAAAAGTTCTCGGTCTTTGTTTCTTATTGCTATTTTATATCTACCAAAATCCCCTTGGTGGTAGGCATCTAGGGAATCCCCTTCAAATTTTGCAACTTCCTTCGGGTCGAAATCGTGTTTAGACATTTTAATCTGTGATTTAATTCAACGGCTAATTTTAAATGCTTTGTTATCTATAATTTGGGTACATTGTCCAAACTCTTTAAAACCGAAAAACATATATATATATTTCTTGCCGTGCTAATATATTACACTAACTTTGGAAACCTGAAACCATGAGATTTTTAATCTCTGGGAACCAATATCATAACTCTGGGCGGAAATCATGGCTCGGAATTAAAAATTCCTCCCATTTTCCTTAGTTCATTAATAAATTAGTTAATCAGTGAGGAAATGCTTACAGACGACAAGATAATAAACCTGATTATTACAGGGGAATGGGAAGAAGTGCTGTTCCAGTTAACAGAAGATATGGACCCATGGAACGTTGATTTAGTGAAACTGACCAACAGGTTTATGGACTACATTAAGAAGACAACCGAGATGGACCTGAGAATTCCCGCGAAGATCCTGCTTGCTGCTGCTGTTTTATACCGGATGAAAGCATACACCCTGCAGCAGGATGAAGCGCCGGAACCTGAAGCAGTAGAAGACTATGAAATTGAGCTCACCTCTGAAATGGATGATACAGGGAACAGGATCAATATTCCGCCGATAATGGTTCCTGCAAAGAGAACCCCCAAGAGACGGGTTACAATTGACGAACTTGTGGAAGCCCTTGGCAAAGCAATGAAAATCAAAAAAAGAAGGGAAGCAAGAGAGATATTTCAGGTCAACCTGAAAGGGGAAAACATAACCAAAATGATTGAGGGTATATATGAAAAATTATCAGATTTGTTTGAAAACGGCGAAAAAGTCACATTTACAAAGGTCTTGGGGAAAAAACCTACGAAAACCCACAAGATAAAATCCTTCAATTCACTGCTGCATTTATCAAATCAGGAGAGAATAACATGCCATCAGGACGAACTGTTCGGAGAGATTTATATTTCAAAATCGCAGGAGGCGTAAAATATGATTAGGACCCAGTTTGTGAATAGTCTGATGAAAATTCCTGTAGAGACCAATTTAATCGGGACTACTGCTATGATTCTCTTAATCAGGATGCTGATGTCTTTTGAGGGTTGATATGATAAAGAAAAAAAATCTTATAGAAGCCGCCCTCTTCATGGCGGCAAAGCCAATGTCAGTTGAGGAACTGGCTGATTTGGCCAGCCTTAAGCCAAAAGAAATTAAAGAAACGCTGGTCAAAATGGGGGAGGATTATAACCACCATGGCATTGAACTGCTTGAAACCGAAGGCCTGTTCGAGTTAAGAGTGAAAGCAGAACATTCAGATGTCGTGTCAAAACTTGCGCCGGACCAGGATTTTTCAAGGGCTATTCTTCAGACATTGTCTGCCATTGCATACAAGAATCCTGTCAAGCAGAGTAAGATAGTTAGGTTGCGGGGAAACAGGGCATACGACCATCTGAAAGAGCTTATATCACGCGGTTTTATCAGGAAAGAGCCCCATGGCCATACACAGATGATAAGCGTTACAAGCAAATTCCTTGAATATTTCGGGCTCAGAACTCCCGAGGAACTGAAAGAATATTTTGAAAGTCAAAATGAGAGTAATCAAAAGGAAGTAAAACAAGGGGAAACACATTTATAGTTTTCTATTTAAGATAAGGGAATGAATATTAACACTCCAGTAAATGCAGATAATGGATACTCTATTCCTGAGTTGCTTGACCGTATTCATGACCCTGATTGCACATACGATTTTGAAACAAAAACTTATGTTATGGAAAAAAACCCAATTTGTTTGAGCAATGAAGAGCATGAGAACTTTGTGGAAGGGCTTAAAGATATTTCTATAGTAATCATGTGAATAGGCACGCAAATTTAAAGCCGTTTACAGCAAAAAACAGTGTTCCAAAGTATGATTATTTCTGAATGTCAAAACAACCAGAGGAGTTAGATTTTTAAAGTTAATTCTATTTTATGTTAGTATTGGTTAGTGGTGGTGATAAAAAATGTTAGATAAACTAGAAAAAATGGTAATTAATGCAAAAAGACGGCTGTTAGGACAAAAACCTCTTAGTTATTGGAAAGATTCTAAAAATCTTGAGAAAGAGATAAAAGAGGTTGTTGAGCAAATTGGCTATTTTCCCACTCAAGCAGAATTAAGAGACTTAGGTCGTTCAAACTTAGTGGAAACTGTAGGGAGATATCCAACAGGTTTAGCAGAAGTCCGTGAAAAAATGGGTTACGAAGCAAAATAAAGTTTAGAGTATTCTAAGGATTGGAAATAGAGACACATCGAAAGATGTTTTTCGTAGTGGTGAATTTAAATAAAAAAGTGATTGTAAATGAGACGAAAACCAAATGGTTACTGGCAAAAATGGGAGAATTTGGAAAAAGAATTAAACAAAGCTATTGGGGTGATTGGTCATTTTCCAACTGCCATGGAATTAAATGAACATGGATGTTCTAGTTTAGGTGTTGCTATACGTGTTTATCATGGGGGAACAAACACAGTTAAAGAAAAAATGGGATATAAAATAAAGAGTAAACCACCCAGTTATTGGAAAGATTGGGAGAATACAAAAAAAGAATTGGAAAAAGTTATCAGAAAACTTGGGCATTTTCCTACACAAAGAGAGTTATCATATGAATTAGACTGTTATTATTTGAATAATGCCATTAGTAGATATCATAATGGATTTATTTCTGTTCGAGAAAAAATAGGATATGAGTCTAGGTATTGGACAGAAAAAAGGATGAAAAAAACCGCAACAAATGTTGCAATAGATTATTTGAAAATTCATAAGAAAGCTACAACAATCACGTTTCATAAATTTCTCAGAAAATATAATGTCAAAGAAAATAAAATATGTGAAAATGGATGGGGAACGTATAGCGGTTTTTATTGTAAAATCGATAAAAAAATAACAAAAGGTAGAGATTGTATCACATATATTCTTGATTTATTAGAGGATAAAAAATTGAAAGAAAAAATAAGAGAAGCCGTTGATGAAACAAGCCATAAATGGACATTAAGAAGATTAGAAAAAACGGGTAGACAAGCAGTAGAAGATTTTTTAAAATTTCGTAAGGTAAATTTCAATAGTAGCTTTAAAAATTTTCTTGGAAAATATGATGTTGTAAAAAGGAAATTGTATAAAGATGAAGATAAAAATAGGGGCACGTATTATGCTTTTGGAACTAAATTGTATAAATTAGCAAAATTAGAAGAAAAGAATGAAATAGATATTATTTTGACGTTTCTTGAAGAAGGAGAGTTAAAAGAAAAAACAAAGAGTATTTTAAATAAATACAATAAGCCAAAAAAAGTGATAAAATCAAAAGGGTATTGGAATTGGGAAAATACTAAAAGGAAGTTAAATGACGTTATAGACAAAGTAGGTCATTTTCCAACTCAAAAAGAGTTATACGCTAATGGATATGGAGATTTAGTTAATGGTATTAGTAAATATCATGGAGGGATAAACACAGTTAAAGAAAAAATGGGACATAAAATAAAGAGTAAACCACCTAATTATTGGAAAGAATGGGAAAATACAAAAAAAGAATTGGAGAAAGTTATCAGAGAAATTGGGCATTTCCCAAGTTGTAAATATTTGGAGAAAGTGGGATATTCTAGTTTGGTTTTTGCTATGTATAAATACCACGGCGGCATCAACACAGTCCGTGAAAAACTAGGTCACCCAAGACCTAATTCTATCAAAACAGCGCAGGCATTATACGAATACATAAAGAATGACGGGGAAGCTAAAGAAGCCATTAAGGCAGCAGTTGGTGTGTTCGGGGTTGGCTCGCCAAATATGGGATATATAAGGGAAATTATATGCCAGCAGATGGTTCCGGGGTATAAATCTTATTCTGTAACAATGCTTAGTCCATACATTGGTGACACGGTTATTGATGAGCTTAATCTTTCTATACAGGAGAGGATAGCCGGACTGCCTGAAGGGATTATAGAAGAAGAGAATGTGTACGATGAATTGTTTAAGATGTTAGATGTTGAGTATAGGTGTAGATTTTATGATAATCCCGAATCTATGCTTAATGATGTTATGAATGATATGAATGATATGAATAATAAAGCTGTGAAGAAGTTGTTGAAAGAGGTGTATGTTAAGTATAAAGATATTCATGAGTTTGATGCTGATTTCAACGCTAAATCTATGATTATCAATCCTGAATATAAAAATAATGGTGGAGTTAATGGTTGAGAAATATGTTTCTTATCCGGGCGAACCCACTAAACAGGGAGTTAAGTTTATTGTGGATAACAAAAGAGCATTAATAGCAGATGGGATGGGATTATATAAAACATCGCAGGCAGTGCATGCAAAATATGCTCTGGAAGACACATACGGCAAAAAGATAAAAGCATTGGTGGTTTGTCCCACTTATCTTAAGGAGCATTGGGAAAGAAGAATCAGGGAATATTGTGAGAGGGAACCCGGAATAACCAAGATAAATGCTGCTACAAAAGAAGGAGATTTAGAGGATGCGAAAGATTCTGAATTTACAATAATCGGTTATGATTTGTTGCCAGGTAAGTTAAATGGAAAAAAAGGAAAAAAGGAAATTGTATCTGAATTGCAGGAAATTGGTTTTAATTATGTTATTGGTGACGAAATACACATGACTAAAGCTCCAAAAACTCTTCGTTCTCAGGGTTTTAAAAAACTGGCTAACAAAGCAGAATATTTGGCATTGCTTTCTGGGACGCCCATACCAAATATGCTGGATGATGCGTTCGTTCTTGTTAGTATGTTATACCCTGAGGAATATGCTACAGAAAAAGCTGTCAGGGAAGCGTATGGAAATGACCCTACAGTGTTGCGTTGGATGCTGAATCGCAGGGACAGCAAAATGTTAAGAAGGGAAGTAAGTGAAGTGAGAGAGTTGCCTGAATTAACATATCATGATATAGGCGTAGAACTTAACAAGGAACAGGAGCAGGTTTACGCAGAAATTTATATGAGCGGTCACCTTGGGCCCTGCACAAAGTTGAACGAATTGAGAAAAGCATTGTTAGACCCTGCACTTGTTAATCCAGATGTGATTCAGGATGAAGAGATTCGTGAGTGTTTAAAAGACACCTCTTCATCAAAATATGAAAAATTAGATGAACTTGTTGAAGAGTGCATTAATAAAGATGAAAAAATTGTTATTTTCAGTTCTCATTTCAGAACAAATGTTACAGACAAGCTTGAAAAAAGATATGAAAAGTATGGGGCGATTAGAATAGACGGAACTGTTTCACCAAATAAAAAAGCTAAAGAAACATGGAGCGAACGGGAAAGAAAAAGAAGAGAATTCCAGGAAAATCCTGATAAAAAAATATTGATAGCGACACTTGAAACAATGAGTCTGGGAACAGAGTTAACAACTGCGCAAAATGTTATCTTCCTGGATCAGGCATATACCCATACAGAAGCAAATCAGGGCGTGAAACGGGTTCATAGGCCTGGACAAACAAAACCTGTTAAGGTATATAACCTCATAGGCAAGTACAAGGGCAATCCTTATGGCTCAATTGATGACGGTATAAAAAAATATAGAGAGGATAAAGAAGAGATTATAGACAATGTAATAGGAAATATGAGTGTGAGAAAACTTACAATGGATGAGAGAAGTAAAGTTATACAAGGAAAGAGGGGTATGAACTCGAAAGTTGCAAAAATATTAACGAGTTACCTCGATAGGCCGCAGGAAGCAGGCATTAAACGTAATAAATATATGCTTTATAAACAAGGCGCAAAAGAATGCTACAAGAGACTTAAAGGTGATGAGGAGTTTGCAGAAGCGTATGCAAAGGATTATATTATTAATTGGGAGGGCTTATATCAGGGAAAGATATCCCGTGTGTATAAAGAGATTATACAAGGCCTTATGGAAAACGGGGAGAATTTAGAAAAAATGATTGATTTAGGTTCTGGTCCTGCTATTTTATCCAAAGTTTTGGATTGCCCTACAGTTAATGTTGATTTGAACAAATACCAATTAAGGGAAGGTAAAAAATTCTCAAGAGCTAAAAACGGAAACATACAAGCGTCTATACATGAATTGCCATTAAAAAATAAGACATTTGATCTTGCCCTTTGTTCATCATCTGTATATTATACTTCTCTTGAAGAGAATAACGGATTTACAGAAAGAGAGCAAAGCATTAGAGAGGCCAATAGAATTTTAAGGGACGGCGGATATTATATTATTACTATACCTCCAGACAAGAAGGTCAATAATAAAATAAGAAACAGATTTGAAAAAGGATTGAACGATTTAAATTTCAAAGTTGTTCCCGAATTGTCTGGTTTTGTTAAAGCTAAAGAGCCAAAAGGCAGTAACTTTAAGGCATACGTTGTTGTTTCTAAAAAAATTGGTGATCCCACTTCTAAAGGATTAGATAAAAACCAGTTTGCTTTGAAAGATGATTCAAAGAAAAGAAAATCAAGAGCAAGGCAAAGAAGAATTGGGGGTAGATACAGGCATGCAACTGGGGAAAAAAGAGAGATATGTAAGAAGTTTGCTTATTATGAACCAGGACTTAAAGGAATGGAAAGAGGAATTGAAGAATGTTTAGATGAGTATTTGGAGAAATAACAGTGGGTGAATGCGTAAGTAAAAATATGAAACCTAATAATTATCGGAAAGATTTTAGTAATAAACCCGTGATTATTAATCCGGAGTATAAATATAAGGGGTGTTTGAATGAGTGAGAGAAATTATTTAAAATTAAAAGAAGATTTTTTTGCCCGCAATTCCAAAAAAGTTGCACCTGATTTGCTGGGAAGATATTTAGTTAGAAGAATTGGCGATGATTTGTTCAAAGGCGCAATCACAGAAACAGGAGCTTATGGTTG